>JASJEC010000089.1 GCA_030064845.1 Kiloniellales bacterium | reverse complement strand
ACATGAGCCACGGCGGCGGCGGGCGCGCGACCGCGCAGCTGGTCGCGGAGCTCTTCCTGCGCCACTTCGACAACGCGCTGCTGGACCAGGGCAACGACCAGGCCTGCTTCCAGGCGCCCAGCGGCCGCATGGTGATGACCACCGACGGCCATGTGGTTTCGCCGCTGTTCTTTCCCGGCGGCGATATCGGCGCGCTCGCCGTGCACGGCACGATCAACGACGTCGCCATGGCCGGCGCCCGGCCGCTCCATCTCTCCGCCGCCTTCATCCTGGAAGAGGGATTCCCCCTGGCCGAGCTGGAGCGGATCGTGATCAGCATGGCCGGGGCCGCAAAGGCAGCCGGCGTGGCCGTGGTGACCGGCGATACCAAGGTGGTCGAGGCGGGGAAGGGCGACGGCGTCTTCATCACCACCACGGGCGTCGGCGTGGTGCCCGACGGGATCGAGATCTCCGGCGATCGCGCCGAGCCGGGCGACGCGATCCTGGTCAGCGGCAGCATCGGCGACCACGGCATCGCCATCCTCTCGAAGCGCGAGAACCTGGAGTTCGAGACCGAGATCCGCTCGGACAGCGCGGCCCTGCACGGTCTGGTCGCCGCCATGGTCGAGGCGGTTCCCTCGATCCATTGCCTGCGCGACCCGACGCGCGGCGGCCTGGGCACGACGCTCAACGAATTGGCCCAGCAATCGGGCGTCGGCATGCGGATCCGCGAAGCCGACATCCCGATCAAGCCCGACGTGGCGGCCGCCTGCGAGCTGCTGGGGATCGATCCGCTCTACGTCGCCAACGAAGGCAAGCTGGTCGCGATCTGCCCCGCCGCGAAGGCCGAGCGCCTCCTGTCGGTCATGCGCGCTCACCCGCTGGGCCGCGACGCCTCGGTCATCGGCGAGGTGGTCGCGGACGAACACGCCTTCGTGCAGATGGAGACCGGCTTCGGCGGGCAGCGCATGGTCGACTGGTTGACCGGCGAGCAGCTGCCGCGGATCTGCTGAGAAATGGGCGCGCCTTCGTCGGCGGCAGACACCACGACGGCCGAGGGCTTTGCGGTCCGCATCCGCGGCCTGGTCCAGGGCGTGGGCTTCCGTCCCAGCGTCTGGCGCCTGGCCCGGGACCTGGGGCTGGCCGGCGAGGTGCGCAACGACGGCGACGGGGTCCTCGTCCGCGCCTGGGGTCCGGCCAGCGGGTTGCAGGGGTTGCTCGATCGCCTGCCGCGCGAGGCGCCGCCGCTGTCGCGGATCGACCGCATCGAGGTCGCGCCCCTGGATCAGGCGGCCGAGCGCGCCGACTTCATCATCGTCGAGAGCGCGGGCGGCGCCGTCCGCACTGGCGTGGTCCCCGATGCTGCGACCTGTCCGGCCTGTCTGTCCGAGGTCATGGACCGGGGCGACCGGCGCTATCGCTATCCCTTCGCCAACTGCACGCACTGTGGGCCGCGGCTTTCCATCCTTCGCGCCATTCCCTACGACCGCGCCAACACCAGCATGGCCGCCTTTCCCCTCTGCGCCGACTGCGCCGCGGAGTACGGCAGTCCGGCCGACCGGCGCTTTCATGCCCAGCCCAATGCCTGCGCCGTCTGCGGGCCCCGTCTGTGGCTCGAGGATGAAGAGGGTGCGCCGCTTCGCGATCCTGACGGGCGCGACGCGATCTCACACGCTCGGGACCTCATCGCCGCCGGCGCGATCGTCGCGGTCAAGGGGATCGGCGGCTTCCATCTTGCCTGTGACGCCGCCAACGAGGCCGCGGTCGCCCGGTTGCGGCAACGCAAGCGGCGCTTCGACAAGCCCTTCGCCCTGCTGGCTCGCGACCTGGCAATGGTCCGTGACTACGCGCGGCTAAGCGAGACCGAAGCGGCGCTGCTGCGGAGCGCTGCCGCGCCGATCGTCGTGCTCGATCGCCTGGAAAGCGCTGCGCCCCTTGCGGCAGGCATCGCGCCCGGTCAGAACGGTCTGGGCTTCATGCTGCCCTACACGCCGCTGCACCATCTGCTGGCCCAGGACCTCGCGCGGCCGATCGTGCTGACCTCGGGCAACCGCAGCGACGAGCCCCAGGCGATCGACAACCGCGACGCCCGGGCGCGGCTCGCCGGCATCGCCGACGCTTGGCTGCTGCACGACCGCGAGATCGTCAACCGGCTCGACGATTCGGTTGCGCGCGTGGCGGGCGGCGTGCCGCGCCTGCTGCGCCGGGCGCGCGGCTACGCGCCGGCGCCCTCGCCCCTGCCGCCGGGTTTCGAGGCGGCCCCGGCCGTCCTGGCGATGGGCGGCGAGCTGAAGAACAGCTTCTGCCTGCTGAAGGACGGCCAGGCCATTCTCTCGCCCCACATCGGCGACCTCGACGACCCTTTGACCCATGGGGATTACCGCCGGTCGTTGGACCTGTTCCGCGCGCTCTTCGAATTCCAGCCGGATCTGGTCGCGGTCGATCGGCACCCCCAATACCACGCGACCGAGTGGGGCCGCCGGCTGGCCGACCAGGAAGCCGTCCCGCTCGCCGAGGTGCAGCACCACCACGCCCACCTGGCGGCCTGCCTCGCCGAGCACGGCAGACCGCTCAACGGCGGCCCGGTGCTCGGCGTGATCCTCGACGGGTTGGGCTACGGCGCCGGGGAAGATCTCTGGGGCGGCGAGTTCCTGCTCGGGGACTACCTGGGTTTCCAACGCCTGGCGAACTTCGCCCCGGTCGCGCTGTTGGGCGGTGCCAAGGCCATGCGTGAGCCCTGGCGCAACACCTATGCTCATCTCCGGCAGTTCCTCGGCTGGGAGGAAGTCGAGCGGCGCTGGCCCGATCTGCCGATCGTGCGCTTCCTGGCGAAGAAGCCCCGGCACACGCTCGATCGCATGATCGAGCGCGGAATCAACGCGCCGCCGGCCTCTTCGGCCGGGCGCCTGTTCGACGCCGTCGCCGCCGCGCTCGGTCTGTGCCGCGCGCAGGCCAGCTTCGAAGGTCAGGCGGCGATCGAGCTCGAAGCGCTGGCCGAGACCGCGGCGTCGGAGCGGCGGGCCTACGGCTTCGCCACCGGCGGTTCGAAGGGCGCCGAGCTCGGCTGGGCGCCGCTCTGGGAGGCCCTGCTCGACGACCTCGCGGCGGGCGTGGCGCCGGCCCGTATCGCCGCCCGTTTCCACAACGGGCTGATCGACGCCCTGGCGCGGACGGCGGCCGGACTGGCGGCCAGCCGCGGCGTGACCTCTGCGGTCCTGTCCGGCGGGGTGTTCCAGAACCGCATTCTGCTCGAGGGCGTCACCGCCGGGCTCGAGGCCCGCGGCCTGCAAGTCCTCAGCCCCGTGCAGGTTCCGGCCAACGACGGCGGGCTGTCCCTCGGCCAGGCCTGTGTGTCGGCGGCCCGCAGGCTTCGTGATGGCATAGCGCTCGACGGCGCGAGGTAGAGGCGTAGTCTGTTAGCCCTGGACTGGCATTGGTTTTCGCAGGGCCTGCCCGACGCATCAGCTCTCCGAGGCAGAGTGGACCTCAGTGCCATGAAGGCGGAGATCGCTGCAAAAAATCGGCTGCCATTGCCCAAGCAGACACACTGCTGCCTCAGCCAGATCTGGCAAATCTAGCCATGACCGGCCTTGCACTCATCGCTTCAACGCAAGATTTCGTCACTTAGCTCCTGGGGTATAGGTGCGTTAAGATCGCGGAGAAGGGAGCCCGCGCATGGAACGCCGACTCGCCGCCATTCTGTCTGCCGATGTAATCGGTTACAGCCGCATGATGGGCGAAGACGAGGCTGTGGCAATCGGCGTGGTCCGCGACCTCAAAGAAAAGTACCTGGAGCCCACTGTCCGCGATCACGGGGGTGAAGTACTCAAGCGCATGGGAGATGGCTGGATGATTGCCTTCTCCTCCATATCTGCGGCTGTTCAATGCGCAATGGAGACACAGACTAAATTAGTTGGAGTTCCGAGAATTAGATTGCGCATCGGGGCACATATCGGCGAGATCATTTTCGATGAGAACGACTTCCATGGAGCTGGTGTCAATCTGGCGAAGCGTCTGGAAACGGAAGCGCCGCCCGGTGGGCTCATGATATCGCAAGACCTACACAGGCAACTGGGAAGTGACCTTGCGAGAGAGTTCACGGACGCAGGCAGCTTCAACCTCAAGAACATTGCGCTGCCTGTGAATGGGTTCCAATGGCGACCGCGACGTCATGATTCAGCGGGAGCCGGCAAGGTTCCTAGCATAGCAATTGAAAGCTTCGACTTCGCTCCTAACGAACCTGACACGCGAGCGGTCGTAGCGGATTTGCGGGGCCAATTGATCCTCCGCCTGTCGCGTCGCACTGGTATCACGGTTCTCGACGAAAGCTCGGGCAGGATTGACGACTCGGACTATATTCTGCGCGGAAGACTTCGCCTCAAGGGTACCCGTGGCCGCTTTACACTCACACTAATCTTGAGGAGTGAAGCTCGACCAGTGTGGTCTGAGACCTATCAGGGCGACAGCTCAGATATCTTCGAGTTCTGTGATCAGCTGGTCAGAAGAGCAGACTCAGACCTGCGGATACAGACAAATGCGTTTGATGGAGACCGGATCGCTCATGTGCCCGACCATGAGCTTAGTGTATCTGAATTGCGATCCAGGGCCGCGAATTTGTTCTACAAGGTAACAGTTGAAAGCTGGGGTCAGGCACTGGTGCTCTTGGATCGGGCCTTGCAGCTGAACCCGGACGACGCGATGGCATTGGCTATGCACAGCGAGGCGATAGTGGCCTTGGCGTCGGCCCGATACGAAGAGCTGTCGGATCGGCAGATCAGAAGTCTCCGGGAGAACCTGGATAAGGCGGTCGAGCATTCCCCGCGTAGCGACTATGTCTTTTACGTACGGGGGTTGTTCCGCACCTGCGCAGAAATGGATCTCCCTGGCGCGTCAAGAGATGCGGAAAGGGCCTTGGCCATCAGCCCTGACTTCTACTACAACCACTACTTGTGTGGCCTTATCCAGCTCGCCTCTGGTGATTACGGTAACGCTGTAAAGGATTTCAGCAGAGCTGTTTCCATAGGCCGATCAGATCCGTGGCTAGCTCTCCATTGTTACCTAAAGGCCATTAGTCTTCTCTGTGCTGGTGATCCGGAAAAAGCCATGGATTCAATCCAGCAGGCAATACAGTTGCGTCCGAATCAATGGGCCTTTCATCGGCTACTAGCAATCTGTTCTCAGGAAGGGGGGAATGCTGAGGCCGCCAAAGAAGCCGAGACACGTGCATCGACCTTGCCGCGAAACCCTTCGATTCTGGCCCATCGGCCGCCTTTGCCTTCCGATAAGGCTGACCTGTTAAGTAGACTGTCACCACGTGGTGGTTAGTTGCGAGGCTTGCCGCCAAGGGTCCAGCGCGAGAGTCGGGGGCCTGTTCAGCCGGTCGGCAGCAAGCCGGCAAGCACGCCCTCTTCGAAGGCGTCTTCGGTGGCGGCCAGGCGGTCGATCAAGCGCTCCGCGGCCGACGCGACCGGCGGCGACAGGCGGCTCCCGAAGCCGAAAGCGGCGCCGGTGATGCCGATGACCACCAAATGATCGGGCAGGCGCCCTAGCGCCCGGCCGAGCGCGACGGCTTCCGGCAGGCCCAGCCGATGGGTTGAATGCACGAAGGCGGCCCGCGCGAATTCCGGGTCGTCGAGGTCGGTGAACACGCGGACGGTGCCCGCCGCTCCGGCGTCCGCCACGGCGTCGATCACGATGCAGGCGCGCCGGGAGTGCCAGCGGTCGAGCAGTCCGGTGCCGTCGCCCTCGTGGACCAGCGCCGGCAGGCCGCGTGCGCGCAGGCCGTTGGCGACGAAGGGGCCGACCCCGTCGTCCTGCCGCTCGGCGTGTCCGACGCCGATGAAGATCCCGGGTTCAGGCGCGCTCAATATCGAGCTTGAGGAAATGCGTCGCGCAGGAAATGCAGGGATCATAGTTGCGGATCGCCTGTTCGCAGCGCCACTGCAGATCGTCATCGTTCAGCTCATGGAACCGCTCGACCGTGCTGACCAGGTCGAGCTCGATCTGCCGCTGGTTCTGCGACGTGGGCGGGACGATGGCCGCGGAGACGATGGCGCCGTCCTCGGCGACCTCGTAGCGGTGGTAGCAGATGCCGCGCGGCGCTTCGGTGATGCCGTGGCCGACCCCGGCGCGCAGGGGCGCGTCGACGAAGCTGGGATCGGGCGGCGCATAGGCGCCGGCGAGCCGGGCGGCTTCCCGGAAGGCGTAGATCGTCTCGACCTGGCGGGCCAGCAGGCTCTTGAAGGGGTTGCGGCAGCCGGGAACGAGTCCGGCCCGTTCCGCGAGACCCAGGATATCTGCAGGGAGGCGGTCGGCGTTGAGGTTGAAGCGCGCCAGCGGGCCGACGAAGTAGGGCTGCCCGTCGACGGTCGCGCCCTGGAAGGCGTTGGAGTGGGGGACCTGGCGCTCCTCGAAGTGTTCGGAGAAGTTCTCGACGCCAATGTCGAGGCCGGCCGAGGAGACGATGCGTCCCTCGGTGATCGGATAGTCGGTCTCGTGCCGCATGGCGACGAAGAGGTAGTCGACCTCGAGGTCGGGAAAGTCGAAACCGGAGAAGGTGTCGAGCGCAGCCACGGAGAGCGCCTCGCAGCGCTCCAGCTCGGGTACCAGGGCGCGCACCTCTTCGGCTGACGGCGCGCGGTAGAAGCCGCCGACCCGCGTGTTGACCGGGTGGACGCTGCGGCCGCCGATCACCTCCATCAGGCGGTTGCCCATCTTCTTCGCCGCGAGACCGTTCTCCACCAAGGTGCGGTTCGACCGGGCCAGCTCGATCGAGTCCTGGAATCCGAGGAAGTCCGGCGCGTGCAGCATGTGGGTGTGCAGTACGTGGCTCTGGATCCATTCCCCGCAGTAGATCAGGCGGCGCAGCTCACCGATCGGCCGGGGGATTCGCCAGCCGAGCGCGGCCTCCATGGCCTGGCAGGCGCCCATGATGTAGGCGATCGGGCAGATCCCGCAGATCCGGGAGGTGACGTCCGGGGCGTCACGGAACGAGCGGCCCCGCAGCAGGCCTTCGAAGTAGCGCGGCGGCTCGAAGATGCCGAACTCCGACTGCACCACCTTGTCGCCCTCGAGGCGGACCTTGAAGCGTCCCTCGCCCTCGACCCGAGCGAGGGCGTCGACCTGGATGGTGCGCGTTCTATCCGTCATGGTTGCGACGCTCCGAGGCGAAGGCGGGCGCGCCCGCGGCGAAACCGCCGAACAAGTCTCTGATGGTGCGCCGGTCGGCGCCGAGCTTGGCCAGCTCCGCCGCCAGTGCCGCGGTGTTGGCGCCCTCCTTGGGGCCGAAGCAGCCGTAGCAGCCGCGCCCGATCTTTGGGCAGAGGTTGCCGCAGCCGCCCTGGGTGACCGGTCCCAGGCAGGGGATGCCCTTGGTGACCGTGACACAGGCCGTGCCCGCCAGCTTGCACTCGGCGCACTGGCTGTAGTCGGGGATCGACGGCTTGCGGCCCTTGGTCAGGGCGGTGATCGCCTCGATCAGCTGGTGCTTGTCGATCGGGCAGCCGCGCAGCTCGTAGTCGACCTCGACGTGGTCGGCGATCGGCGTCGAGGTCTCCAGCGCGTCGATAAACTGCGGGCTGGGATAGACCGACGCCCTGAGGGCGTCGTGATTCAGGGTATTGCGCAGCGCCTGGATGCCGCCCGCGGTCGCACAGGCGCCGATGGTGATCAGGATCCGGCTGTCGCGGCGGATCTCCCGGATACGTTCCACCTCGTGGGCGGTCGAGATCGATCCTTCGACCAGCGAGATGTCGTAGGGGCCCGGGCGCGTGGTGCGCGTGGCCTCGAGGAAATAGGCGATGTCCACCGCCTCGGCGATGTCGAGCAGCTCGTCCTCGCAGTCCAGCAAGGTCAGCTGACAGCCGTCGCAACTCGAGAACTTCCAGACCGCCAGGCTGGGTTTCGTCATTACAACTCCCACACAGTCATGAGGTCACGGACCGCCGGGTAGGGAAAGACCGGCCCGTCCCGGCAGATCAGGTGCGGCCCCAGCTGGCAGTGCCCGCACCAGCCTATGCCGCATTTCATGTTGCGCTCCATGGAGACGTGGATGTCGTGCTGCGGCACGCCGGCCTCGGCCAGTGCCTGCGCCGTGAAGCGCATCATGATCTCCGGTCCGCAGACCATCGCGACGGTCTCTGCGGGATCGCGCAGCATGGTCGGGATCAGGTCGGTCACCAGGCCGACACGGCCGCTCCAGTGATCGGCGGACAAGTCGACCGTAACGCCGACGCGCAGATCGGCCGTGTTCGACCAGCCGAGCAGCTCCCGCGCGTACAAGATCTGGTCGGGCGAGCGCGTGCCGTAGACGAGGTCTATGCTTTTCAGCCGGTCCCGGTTGGCGAGCGCCCAGTAGAGGATCGGGCGCGTCGGGGCTAGGCCCAGGCCGCCGGCGACGATCATCAAGTGCTTGCCGACCGCGCGCTCGACGGGCCAGGCCGTGCCCAGGGGGCCGCGCACACCGATCCTCTGCCCCTCCGCCAGTTTGCAGACCGCACGGGACACGGCGCCGACGCCGCGGATCGTCTGGACCAGGGTATCGGTCGCCGCGGGATTGCCGGAGACGCTGATCGCGATCTCGCCGACGCCGTGGACGTAGAGCATGGTGAACTGCCCCGGGGCGAAAAGCAGGGGCTCGCCGTCCGCCGCCGCCATCTTGAGCGTGACGCAGTCCGCAAGCTCCTGCTGCCGGGCAAGGACCTCGAAGGCCCGCGGCAGCATCCCGGCTTCAGCTGTCGCCGCGCGCTGATCGACCAGCGTGTCGATGCTCATTGCGCGCGGCCCACCTCGGTGGGCGGCGCATAGAGGTCGAGCAGACGCATCCTGGTGGATTCGAGCCGTGCGGCGATCACCGGCAGGAAGCGTTGCATGACCTGGTAGCCCAGAGCGGGCACGGCATCGCACTTGTTGCGCAGGCAGGCGGCGTCAACACCGGTGACCCTGACATCGTCCACGGCTCGCATATCGAAGCGCCAGTGATAGGGCGGCAGCATCCACGAGACGCCGACGAGTTCGCCTGGATGGGCAGTCTCGACGGTCAGCCTGCCGCGCCCGGGCATGCGCAGTTCGAAAGCGACGTCTCCCGCGCGCAACAGATAGAAAGTGTTGGCCGGCTCGCCTTCCTTGCCCAGATAACTGCCGGCCGGGAAGTGCAGGTTGCTGGCGCAACCGACCAGCAGATCGGTGATCTCCTTGTCGATCCCGGCGAAAATCGGATGGGCTGCCAGGATATCGGCCATCGACTTCATCTTGCTGTCAGCCATCAGCTCTTCTCCTCAGCGCGCCCTGCGCCCTGATCCGCGCTCGCCAGGGCCGCGATTTCGCTCGTGATATCGATCCCGACCGGACACCACCCGATGCAGCGGCCGCAGCCGACGCAGCCGGACATGCCAAACTGGTCGTGCCAGTGGGCCAGCTTGTGGGTAATCCACTGCCGATAGCGCGAGGCGGTTTCGGTGCGAACGGCGCCACCGTGCAGGTAACTGAACTCCAGTGTGAAGCAGCTGTCCCAGCGGCGCCAGCGCTCGGCCTCTGCGCCGTCCAGGGAGGAACGCTCCTCGACCGTCCCGCAGAAGCAGGTCGGACAGACCATCGTGCAGTTGGCGCAACTCAGGCAACGTTCGGCGACCTCTGTCCAATGGGGATGCTCGTAGCTGCGCTTGAGCAGCCCCTCGACGCCTTCGGGCAAACCCCGCTTCTGGGTTTCCGCGCAGGCGCGCGACCCCTCGCGGGCGGCCCGCAGGTCGGCCTCGCTCGCGGGCTCTCCGGGCAGCTCGCTCAGGATATCGCGGCCGCGGTCGCTGCCCGCCGCGACAATGAAAACGTGGCGCCCGGGCTCGATCACCTCGTCGATCGCCAGATCGAAGCCGTCCTCCGCCCGCGGGCCGGTTCCCATGGAGGCGCAGAAGCAGGTGCCGGCAGGTCGCATGCAGTTCACGGTGATCAGCAGCAGAGCCTCCCGCCGCCGGCGGAAACGCCCGTCGACGAAGGGCCCGTCCTCGAACACGGTCGTCAGGGTGTCGAGGGCCGCCAAGTCGCAGGGGCGGACCCCGAAGACGGCCGAGGGTGGCGCCTCGACCGGCTCCTCCCGCGCCACCATGTCCTCGCCGACCGTGTAGAGGCGTTCCGCGGCCGGATAGACGATGCGCTTCAGGCCCTGCATGGGAAGCGTGTGGTCGAAGAAGGCGTCGCGGGGCCCTTCGACAAGCCGGACCGCGCCGGCCTCCGCCGCCTCGACGCGGCCGCGAGGCAGATCGGCGGCGGTGTCGATCGGGTCGAGCCCGAGCGCGCCGTCGCGCTCCCGCGCGCCCCAGATCCGATAGCCCCTGGCCTTCAGGACGCCAATCAGATCGTCGAGTCCGCGAACCGTGATGAGGATGGGTGTCAAGGCGGCGCGGTCCACTCCAACCTGTCCTCTTGCGCGGTTACCGAAGGGCGGCCACTACTTCGCACGGCGGTCGCATGCCGAATATGAGATAGATCAATGGCGGGTCATGCAAGAAGGATGTGCCGGGTGCCGAAAAGCGCGCCAACCCGAGACTCCGCTCTCACTCCACGGTTAAAATCCGCGTGGCCTCGAGCGGCGCGTCCGCCACGGCGAGGGCTCTGTGGTCGTTGCTGTTTAGCGTGACCGTCACCGCGACCTCGCCTTTGGGAAGCGCGCCGAGGTGGAACCATGGCCCGTAAACGCGGGCGACCTTCCGGCCGTTGACGTAGGCGTGGGCGTGGCCTTCGCCTGCCCGGTGCGGACCGCTTGCGTTCCCCGGCGAGAAGCGGAAGTTCGTCGTCTCGATTCGGAGGTTCCAACCGCTCATCCGGTCCGGGATGATCTCGATCTCGAGGGTCGGGGCTTCCGGGCCCGGGGGCAGGGAGAGCAGCTTGCCGTGGTCATGGCCGCCGTCGCCGGCCTGCATCGCCATGGACCTCGCGCCGGCTCCGTGGCCGTGGCCGTCGGCGCCGCGGTCGGGGCCCTGGTTCGTCGATAGCGCCGCCAGGGCGACGCCGCAGACGCCGACCAGCCCGATAGCGCTCGCGATCATGGTCTTATGCATGGGCCTTATCGGAACCCTCGGCGAGCGACACCGGCTCGGGCGGGAGGCGCCCGATGACGCCCTTGCGAAAGAACGAGGGACGCTCGGCCATGGGTGGAACGCCGTGGGGCGAGCGTGAGACCGCCTTGGCGGCGGCGATCACGTCAGTGACGGCGCCGCTCGCCGGCACGTCGCCGACAACATAGCTCCAGCGGCCGAGAGCGCGGAACGCCAAGGTCACCGGGCGGTCGCAGACCGCGAGACAATCCACCGCGCGAACCGCGACCGACGGGTCACCGGCGCAGGCTGCCGCCAGCGCGTCGTGGAGTCGCAGGCCGTCAGGGCTTCCCGGCGACGTCGAGCCGCAGGCGACGCAGATATCGACAACCACGCCTACGGGCCCATCGGCGCGCGCATGCGACGCGACTTCAGCCGCGTCCGTCGGCGTCATGCGGCCGCCGGCTCCTCGCCGGCCGAGAGCCGCTCCCAGGTGAACCCGGCGACCGCCCCGGTCAGCGACCAGGCTACGGCATGGATCACGAGCGAGGCGGCGGCGAAGTGCCCGGACAGCTCCGACGGCACCGCGCTGGTGAACTCCTGCGGGTGCGGCGCGCCAATGACGTGCGGCGCGACGATCAAGGCCAGGCCGGCCGCGATTGCTGTCGGCGTGGAGATCCGGAGCGCCAGGAAAAGACCGGCCGCCGTCGCGAGCATCGTCCCGAACCACCAGAACTGCCGCGCGCTCAACTCCGCGGCCGCTGAGCCCGGCAGTTCGGGGCTGAGGCCGAGCGCGGGTGCGAGACCGGTCGCCGCGAAGGCCGCCGCGCCCCATATCAGCCCGTTGCGGGCGTCGATCCGGGCGCCGGCCAGCACCATGGCGCCGAGCAGAACGAGCGCGAAGCCGAAGGTCGTGCCGACCGAGGTCACCGAGGTATAAAACGTCCGCTCGAGCCCGTCCGCCGGGCCCCATTCGTTTTCGCCGTGCTCGGCGTCAATTGGCAGGGCCAGCGGCTCGCGCGGAGCGGGCGCAGGCCTCAGAACTGCCGGCTCGATGCCCCACCCCGTGACTGCCGCTTGAGGACCGCCTTCGTAGGTTTCGGCTTCGAGGATCAGTGGCGTGGTCGTCACCGCCTGGAGCAGCGCCACCGTGAGGCCGGCGACAATCCCCGCCGCCAGCGCAGACTTCGCAAGTCGGGTCAGCATGCTCGCGCCCCTAGTGGCAGGGGAACGCCATCGTATGGCGCGTGTCGTGAGCCGCGTTGTGCAGCGTCGTGGCGTTGGCGAAGCCGGTCACGTAGACAATTGCCAAGCCCGCGAGGAGCGCGAAGACAGCGATCAGCCGTGGCGACTGTGCTACGGCGGCGCTTTGGGCGGTGTTTGTGGTAGCGGTGCTCATCGTTCTCCTCCGATCCGCACAAAACTTTCGCCGGGGCTCACCCGGCCGCGTCGATCAATCGAAGGGGGAAGATCCACGGACTGTCGACCGAGACGCTTAACGGTCGGCACCCGCCAGACGCTCACCCCGTCGCCCGGTTCGTCTGCGAAGCCGGTTTCCCGGCGTCGCGTCCGTCGGCAGGTCTCCTGGCTCGCGGATCGTCGGTTCGGCCAGCCTTCCCAGGGCGAACCCCAGTGGTCTCTTCGGCCCAACCTCGCCGCTTACAGTTGCGGGGGCAGCCACGGCTTCGGCCCCATTCTCGGCGAACCTCACCGTATTCCCTCTTCGTCCCGGTCGTTGCTTCCCGGGAACCGACGGGAGCTATTTCAGCCTTCGAAAACACTCCCTGTCAATACGCGCCCTCGCGGGTCGTGCCTGATTGAAGCACGTCCTCGCGCCCGGCATTGACTTTGGGCAAGTGGGACTCATCTCCCCGGCCAGCTATGGCCTTATCATGACGCCGCTGCTGCACCCCTTTCTGGTCAACGACCGCTTCTCTTCGACAAGAGTGCTTTTTTTGATCTCGCGCGACCGGGCGACCCGGCTTCGGCCGGTCACTCTTGGACATGACGCATTGTCAGGGCCGCGGCCGCGCCGCACAGGGCCATCAAGGACAGCACGGCGACTCCGGCCAGAAGGCTGAATGCCATGATCCCGCCTAGCACGGCTCCGAACACGATCAGGAGCAGGCCGATGATCGTATTGCTGAGCGCAACGTACTCGGCCTTACGATCTCCGCTGGCCAAGTCCACCACGTGGGTTTTGCGGCCGATTCGCACGCCCGAATGAGCGAGTCCCAGGACAAAGAGAACAGCCGCATAGAATCCGATGTAACCGGTCCAGGAGGGGGCTAAAGCCAGGGCGAAGACCACGGCGACGCCCAAAAGGCCTGCCATGGCCGCGGCCATGGCCATGGCCAAACGGCTCGATCGGTCGGACAAGGCCCCCCAGAACGCGGAGCTCAACGCGCTCGCCAAGCCCGAGGCAATCATGAGCCAGCCGAGACTGTCGAGGGATTGGCCGGTCTCTCGTTGTGCGATGGTGACGTAGAGGGGGCCGACCAAAGCGGTGGAAATCATGAGGGCGCGGGCGACGAGGAACTTGCGAAGCTCTTCGTCGGACATCAGAAGCCTGACTTGGTCGAGAACGAGATCGCCAAGGCTGCGCCCGCCATCGGTCGCGCCCGCATACTCATTGATCAAGGCGAAGCTGGCCGCCGCGGCAAACCAACAGAGGCCGGCGGCCACGACGATCGCATAGAGCAGCCTATCGGACGGTTCACCTTGAGGGCTGATCGCCAGATATGCCCCGACCGCAAGGGCGACGAGGCCCGACAAGCTCGCGGCGTAGCCACTGATGCGGCCGCGGCGTCCCTTGGAGACGGTTTTCCCCAAGGTGTCCTTGGCGGCGATCGACGCGACTCCTCGGGCCAGACTGAAGACCGTGATGAGTACGATGATGGACCAGCCCGCAGAGGCCCCGCGAAGCCCCATGAAGGCAACCAAACCCACAAGGATGATGCAGAGCCCTTCGACCAGACTGCTGGCGATCCAGAATCCCTTTCGCACGGCGAAGCGGCGAATGAATCCGCCGATGAGGATTTGCGGCAAGAGAGCCAGTGACTCGCGGATCGGAACCAAGAGACCGATAAAGAACGCCGGCGCGCCGACGCTGCCCAGGACCCAGGGCAAGACGACCTTGCTGTCGGCAAGCACGTCGCCCGTCTTGCTCAAGGCCTGGGCGGCCACGTGACAGAGGAAGCTCCTCGGCTGCTCGCGACACTGTTCTTCGGGTATGTCGCGGCATAAGCGCGCGTCGTCGTCACCCGTGGCAAGGTCATAGACGCGAAAGGCCAGTCCGTCTTCGGTCTGCTCTTGAACTGACGGTTCTCCGGTCATGCGCGCAACCTCGAGGCCCTTCTCCGGCCCGCTCGTCGTGTCGTCGGAGTCGCCAGCCTAAACGATCGGCGGATCGTCGGTCAGTTCGGAGGTCAGCCCGACCTCGTATTCGGCCTCGGGTTCGAAGGCTTCCAACGAGCGAGCGACGATTTGGGTGCCCTCGTGATGGGCAATGTGAAAGAGCGCATCGCCCTCGTGCACGAGCGGCAGGTTGGTTCTCCCGATCACGACGCCGTCGCTGCCGCTTGTCACCGCCATCTCGTTCTCGCCGAAAGGGTCGGCGATCACGCCAAGGAGCTCGCCTTGCCTGATCTGACTGCCGAGACCGACGACGGCGCGCAGCAGCCCGCTCTGAGGCGCCCGTACCCAGTTGCTGGAACGGATGACGAGCGGCTCGCGCGCCTTTCCTCTCGCTTTTCGCGTCGGCAGCATTTCCAGTGATCGCAGGACGCGCACAATGCCCTTGACCCCTGCGCGAATGCAGGGTTCCGCGAATCGCAAGGCCTCGCCGGCCTCGTAGACGATGACCGGCACACCGCTGCGAGACGCTGCCTCGCGCAGGCTACCCTCCCGGAAGCCAGTGTTGACCATCAGGGGAACGCCGAAAGCCCGCGCCAGCCGCTCGGTTTCCGGATCGTCAAGGTTGCCGCGAACCTGCGGAAAGTTGTCCCTGTGGATCGCGCCGGTATGCAGATCAATGCCGTGCGTCGAATTCTTGACAATTTCGCCCAGGAAGAGGTGTGCTAGACGGCCGGCCAAGGATCCTTTTGGAGAACCTGGGAAGCTGCGATTGAGATCGCGCCGGTCGGGCAAGTAGCGCGACAACGATAGGAAGCCGGGCACATTCACGATCGGCACCGCGATGAGCGTGCCGCGCAGTCGCGTGAGCGCGCTCAATCGCAAGAGGCGGCGGATGATTTCCACCCCGTTGATCTCGTCGCCGTGCAGGGCCGCGCAAACGAACAGCTTTGGGCCTGTTCTTCGACCGTGAATGACCTGGACAGGCGCCGTCAGCGGGGTGTGCGTCGAAAGGTCCGTGATGCGCATGTCGATCGTGGCCCTGGTCCCGGCGCGAACCTCCACGCCGCCGATGACGATCGGCGGCTGTGGTGGGTTCGATTGGCCCCGACGTGTCGACGATGCTGGTTCTTCGGGGCCTTTGTCGAAAATCGCACTGTCCGACTGAGCCGTCCGGCCCTTTTCCCGCGACGTCCTCATAGCATCGACATCAGCAGGGTCGCGATTCCGAGGAAGGAGAAGAAGCCGGCGATATCCGTGACCGTCGTCAGGATGATGGACGAGGATTGCGCGGGATCCTGACCCAACCGCTTCAAGGTGATCGGTACAAGCGCGCCGGCAAAACCGGCTGCAACCATCGCCAGCACCATCGATGTTGCGATGACGACAACCAGTCCGAGGGACCCGCTCCAGACCAAGACGCCGATGCCGCAGGTCAGGGCGATCGCCAAACCGTTTATGAAGCCGACGTTGACCTCTTTGAAAGTCACGGCGAACCAGTGCCTGACGGTGATCTCCCGGAGCGCGAGGCCACGCATCGTGACGGCAAGCGCTTGCGCCCCGGCATTGCCTGATTGCCCAGCGACGACCGGTAGCAGAACGGCCAAGGCCGTCACTTGCGCAATCGTCTCCTCGAACAGACCGACCACCGCAGCCGCCAGAAAGGCGGTCAGCAGGTTGACCTGCAGCCAGGGCAGGCGCTTGCGGACGGCAAAGGTGACGGGGGAAAGTGCCCTTTCGTCCCTGCTGGCGCCGACCATTGTCTGGAGCGCGCCGCTGGCGGCCTCCTCCAGCGCTCTCACCAGGCTCGAGTAGCGGACGACGCCGACCAGACGGCCATCGAGGTCGACGACCGGTATGTTCGGCAGCCGCGACGTCTCGAGCACTTCGACGACCTCGTCGCGCGGCGCCGTGGCCTGAACCGATACCTTGATGGGAGACGAGATCTCGCCCAAGGTCTGGTCCAGCGCCGCGGTCGCGACGTCGTGGATCGCCACTTGCCCCGACAAGCGGTTTTCGTCGTCGGCCAGAAACAGCGTGTGCAGACCGCGCAGCGTCGACTGGCGGAGACGGTCCAAGGCCGTGGCCACCGTCATATTCGGGCGGAACACGCCGATCCTGGTTTCCATGAGGCGGCCGGCGCTGTCGTCCGGATAAGTCATGAGTTCCCGCAGTTCGTCTTGCAGAGAGCTATCGAGCAGCCCGAGATAACGCTCGCGTTCGTCGACATCGAAGTGGCCGAGCAGCGTCAGCGCGGCGTTCGGGCTCATGTCCATGAGCAAGCGCCTGGCCAGCGGCTCGGGCAGGTGCCGCATCAGATCGGCGGCGAGATCCGGCGCCATCCAGGCCACGAAGGGCGCGACAACCTCAGCCGGCTGTACCGCGAGCGTCTCCGCGATCTCGGCGGGCGGCATGTCCTCCGCTTGTCTTGCCGCATCGAGCGGAAAATCCCTCAGATAGTGTCGGTTGAGTGCGACCGACGCTGCTTCGGCAGGACTAGCCATTCAAGTCTCCTGACCTTCAGAGAGCCTCGTAATCTCCGGCTCGGCGATGGCGATGCGCAACAAGCCCGACAAGGTCACCAGGAAAGCCTGCGCGAGATGCGTCAGCATCACGTTCATCCGCGCAGCTCCAAGGGGGCTTTGATCGTCGACCAGGCCCTCGCGCAAGCTTTCGAAGTGGAGAATGCCGATCAGACGGCGGCCTCGCTCGCAGACCGGCATGGTGAGGGCGGTTTCCCAGGCTCTTGACGAGACAGCCGCAGCAAGCGTCGCCTGTGGAGCCAACCACTCGACCTCGCGCCGCATGATCTCGCCGAGCGGCGCCTGGTCCTCCGCGCTCAGAAGGACGTCGACCGCCACGAGCCCAAGCAACCGCCGCTTTTCGTCGACAACGCAAACCGAGGAGCCGAGCCGGCGCGCCGACTGGCGGACCGCGCTCAGGCAAGCTCCAACCGTTATGTCCGGGCCGAAGGTGGCCTGCGGCGCATCCATCCAGGCGCCAACGGTGCCTGGGTCGTGAGAGAGGAACCGGCGCAGAGCCGCGGATTTCCTCTTGGGAGCAGCCGCCAGGATGGCTTCCAGAGCATCCTTGGGCAGAGCGCGCAAGACCACGGAGCGCGAGGGCGTAGCCATTTCCATCAGCAGGTCGACCGCCGCCTGTGGTGTGCTCTGGGCCAGGATCTGGGCCGCCCGGCCGGTCTGCAAGAGGTTCAAGACGGGCGCCGCTATGTCCTCGGGCACCTGCGCGATGAAGGCCGCCGCTTCCCTTGGCGGCAGTTGATCCAGCACTCGCGCCGCAGCGGCGGGGTGCGTCTTGAGGAACGCGATGCTGAGCTGCGTTGATCTATTCATCGCCGTGAGCCTCAGTGAAGAGCAGGGTGGTCGCGTCGCTGAAAGCCTTGGCGGGAACAATGGCCCGCCCATTTTCCGTCGCTAGAATGACGCTGACCGGCGTCAGCTCGAGGATCTCTCCCTCGATCTCGCCCATTCTGGCCTGTTGTCCCGGCTTGAAGTGTTGCTGCAGGTAGTGCGCGCCGATGAGATTGCCGACGAAGCTGCGCGCGCCGAGGGCGAAGGCCAGGGCCAAGCTACCCGCAAGGGCGCCCACCAAGATTCCGATCAGCGTGACCAGCAGCGTCACGTCGATGCCGACTTGGTTGATGCCGAGAACCAGCGCCGTCACGAGGATCGCCGACTGGACGCCGCGGCCGAACAATTCGGCGTGGGGGACGCCGGCCGAGGCTATTGTGGCGAAGGTCAGGTCCCGCGCCAGCGCGCTGATCAGCACGCCGACCAAGATGATCAGGCCGCCTGCCAGGAGAGTCGGCAGATAGGCCACGACGCGGTCCAACCAGGTAGAAAAGGCTTCCAGGCCCAGCATGCGCGCGGCGGCCGTCACAAAGAACAGAATAATCAACCAAAAGGTCAGGTTGCCGAGCAGCTTGACGCCGGTGTTCGAGAGCTTCAGGTGCCGTGCCCGCTCCGGGCCGAATCGACGATCGAAGAAGCCGTTGAGCCAAAGGGCCAAGCGGACGCCTGCCGAACGGAAGAGCCGCGCCGCCAGCCATCCCAGCAGCAAGATGAGTATGGCGCCGAGGAGAACCGGTAGGTAGTCGACAATTCCGCCCACGAGGCTCGAAGCGGCTTCGCTCACTTCCTTCGCCCAAATGGAGACCTCATCCATGTTGCCTTCTCCTCAAGCAATCGCCCCAAAAAGGGGGAGTCGGACCGCGGAGATCCAGGGTCGGAGCCGATTGCGGCCCAAGCTCGCGTCTAGCCTCTACCGCGCGTCCTTGTCTTGTTCGGCTTGGCGTTCTTTTCCAGGAACCCGATGATCTGGCCGGCGACGTCGATACCGGTCGCTTTCTCGACGCCTTCCAGCCCGGGCGACGAGTTGACCTCCATGACCACGGGACCGTGGTTCGACCGCAGCATATCCACGCCGCAGACGTTCAGGCCCATGATGTTGGCCGCGCGCACCGCCGTAGAGCGTTCCTCCGGCGTGATCTTGATCTTTTCCGCCTTGCCGCCGCGGTGCAGGTTGGATCGGAAGTCGCCTTCGGCGCCCTGCCGCATCATAGAAGCAACGACCCTGTCGCCGACCACCAGGCAGCGGATGTCCTTGCTGCCCGCCTCCTTGATGAACTCCTGCACCAGGATGTTAGCGCGCAGGCCACCGAAGGCCTGAATCATGCTCTTGGCCGCGCCGGGTGTCTCTCCCAGCACCACGCCGATCCCCTGCGTTCCCTCCAGCAGCTTGATGACAACCGGGGCGCCGCCGAGAATTTCCAGAATGTCTTCCGCCTGGCTCGTCGAGTGGGCAAACACCGAGACGGGCAGCCCGATGCCTTTTCTGGCCAGGAGCTGGAGGCTCCGCAGCTTGTCCCGCGACCGGCTGATCGCCACCGATTCATTCAGCGGATAGACGCCCATGACCTCGAACTGACGGAGGACCGCGGTGCCGAAGAAGGTGACCGATGCGCCGATACGCGGAATGACGGCGTCGAAGCCTTCGAGCTTCTCGCCCTTGTAACGGATTTCAGGCCGATGGGAGGCGATGTTAATGTAGACACGCAGCGTATCGATGATCTCGATCTGGTGGCCGCGCTGCTCGGCGGCTTCGACAAGCCGTTGATGCGAATAGAGATTCGGATTTCGAGCCATGAGCGCGATCTTCATCCGACTTTTCCTTTCCTTTTCTTCGCCTGCGGTCTGCTGCTCTTGAACGAGCTTCCGGGATCGACGATGAAGCGTCTGCGCAATGCCTGTCGTCCGAGGAGCATTCGAAATCCCATTTCGTCACGGTTGGTCAGAGTGACCTCGATGGGCCACTCCATCTCGCCGACGCGAAGCTGGACCTTGACCACGTAGCGGTGCTCCTGCTTGCCGTTCGATGACGTGACGACCCGCTCGTCGATGACCGGCGCCTCGCACAGGATTTCCGGCTGTCGCCGACGCTGAACGGGGTGCAGGTAGAAACGAACGAAGCGCTTCCCACCGCGTCTGAAAGGCTTCACCCGATAGGCATGGAGCGCGGACGTTCGAGCACCGGTGTCGATCTTTGCCTTGATCTGCTCAATGCCGAGGCCAGGTAGCGAGACCCATTCGCGCCATCCGACGATGGCTTTCTCTGATCTCGATCGACGTATTTTTGCATGCTGCCCGGGGGAAGAACCGGGCAGGCCTGGCTCAGGCATGGCCGACGAGGGGGGGCGCTTCCCCGAGGCATCGGTCGCTCACGCGCCTATAGCTGACGAAGGTGCGCTGGGACAAGACAACGAAGTAGGACTCGAGATCGATCAAGACATAGCCCAGTTCATAGAGTTCCTCGCCGATCGACCGGATCACGTCTTCAGTGACGCGCCTTCGCCGCGTCAAGGCGCGCAGGTGTTTCATCGAGACTCTGTAGCGCCCGCGTTCCTTGCCGCCGAACGGGCGCTCGTAGAGCCCCGCGAGTTCTTCGGCGACCTGCCGCTCCATGGATTTCTCTGTCATGACGCTTCCTCTCACTGCGCGCGCTCCCTGAAATCACAGAAAAACCCCTTCATGTCAATAAATTTTTGACTATAGCAAAAAAAACTATGATAATTGGGACCTGGTGGACGACCGGCCGTGGAAACCCTGCGGAGCTCGATGGCCCTGACGGTGGCGATCGACTCCGACAAGTTCAGCGGATGGTGCTGCTCTTCAGAATAGGGTTGTCGCTTTCTCGCAGGCCTCTTTGAGCCTACTTCTTGCCGTCCTGGCCTTCGGCGCTCTCTTTCGTGCGCGGGCTCGTGGGCATGGACAGCACCTGGCTTGACGGCGGCTCTGCCTCGGCCACATCCGTTGGCCCGCTTGCCGGAATAACGTGCACATCGCGCTGCGGGAAGGGGATCACGATGCCGGCTTCCCGGAAGGCGGCGTCGATGGCGAACCGCAGGTCGCTTGCTACCGACAGGTAGTTGTCCATGTCACGAATGTAGAATCGCAACTGGAAGAGTAGCGCGCTGTCGCCGAAGTCCATAAACATGACGTTGGGCTGCGGCCGGGCGCTGACGCTGCTGTGCGACTTGGCGCACTGGAGCAGCAGTTCACGGACCTTCGCCGTGTCCGATCCATAGGCCACGCCGATCGGTATCTCCACGCGACCGGATCGGTCCTTGTACATCCAGTTCGTCACCCGGCCGGCGATGAGCTCGGAGTTCGGGACGATTACCGAGGCGTTGGAGAAGGTCTGGATCTGGGTGCTGCGCACGCTGATGCGTTTGACGTAGCCCTGGTCCTGGCCGACCACGATCCAGTCGCCCACCTGGATCGGTCGCTCGACCAGCAGGATCAGACCCGAGACGAAGTTGCTGACCACGCTCTGCATGCCGAAGCCAATACCCACCGACAGCGCGCCTGCGATAAGGGCGAGTCCAGAGAGATCGATGCCCGCGGTATCGATGGCGATCAGCGCCGCAATCAACACGCCGGCATAGCCGATCCCGGTATTGACCGCGTTGCGCACGCCCGCGTCCATGCGCGTCTGCTGCAGGACGCGCACGTCCAGGAAGCGCTGAATGAAGCGGATGAGGGCGAGGAGGATGATGAAGACGACGATGCCGAAGAGGACGTCGGTCAGCGAGAAGCTGCGCCCGCCTATCGTGAACCCGGTCATCGCCCAGGCGATGCGCTCGAAGATGTTCTCCCAGCGGCCGCCCCAGAGTGGCACCAGGAAGGAGACCAGCGTGACGACCAGGCCGATGTCGAGAAGCAGCACCGACCAGACGTAGATCGGGTTGGCCTTCTCGCCCGGGTCCGGCGGCCTCTCGTCCTCGCGCGTGAAGACGGCGACGACATCGCGCGCCAATCCGTGGAGAACCAGGGCGACCAGGAAAATGCCTGCGCTCGCGGTCAGTCGCGACGCGATGTGTTCGGAGAGAACGCCGTAGCCGGCGAGCCCTGTGATCGGAATCGCCAGCGCGAGCGTCCCAACCAGCACGCGGCCGGCAAGCCACCAAGAGCTCCGCTGTGCCGAATCGTCCAGCGCTGGGCTCGACGGCTGGCCGGCCCGGATGGCTCGCGCTTCCTGCTCGGGGGTCCGCCAAAGCCGTCTGTCGAAAACGATTGCCAGGAACACCGCAGCGAGAGCGCCGTCGGCGACGAAATAGTACGTGTATTGTAGCGTCAGCGAGGGATCGAGATTCCGAAAGGGATAGGTGATCAGCTGATCGACGCCGATGATCACAGCGAGTTCGAAGGCCCGGCGAGACCAAAGGCGCGCCGCAAGGTCGCCGACCCGGAGGAGCCGCCAATGCGGCATTGAGGGGGACAGCATCGCGCGGGGCAAGCCGCGCAGCGCGCTCACCCAGATCACAGCGGCCAGGATTCCCTGCATGATATCCTGGAACAAACCGAACAAGAGCCCACGGCCGGCGAGCACACCGTAGGCGACCACGACGACCAGGATGGGGATGGCGGTCATTGCCGTCGCCTCGGCGAGCGCGGCGAAGACGCGCATGCGGTAGCTCGGCTCCTCGACACCTGGCCGGCGGCCGAAACTCAGCGACAACCAGCGCCGCAGATACCAGCCGAGGACCGCCGCGGCCAGCACGGCGAGGGTCGCGAATGCAAGGTAAGCCGCGCCGACCTTTTCGTTCACCTCCGGCGACTGATACCACACCGTGGGCGAGGCCAAGATCCGCGCGCCCAGCTCGACGAACTCGCCCGCGGCGCTCCCCCAGGTGTCGGCGGAAAGCAGCGATGGTGTGCGTACGAGAAGCTGCGCCTTGAGTAAGTCGACCCGCGCTTCGGCGATGGCACCGTCGAGCAGATTGGTCCGCTGAAAGAGGACATTGAGCGTCTTCAGCCGGCCTTCGGGGACGCTTTTCTGCTGGTCCAGTGCGCTGCGCTGCGCAGTGACCTCCGCCGACTCTGGCGGCTCACCCTCCTGCGGTGGCGGGCCCAGCGCGTCGATGAGGCCGGCGATTCGCTCGACCTCCAGCCCCAGGGGCCGCCGGGCCTCGTCGACCTCCTTGCGCACCTTGTCGACCCTCTGCTCGAGGCTGCCGAGCAGGGCAAGCGATCGAATCCCCTCCGCGATCTGCGCTTCGGCCCGGTCGAGGACGCGGCTCCAGCGCTCGAGTTGCTTCGCGGCGGCCTCCTCGGCGGGGCTTGCCGCGGGCCTATCCGCAGTTGTGCCGGGCGTGTTCTTGGCCACGGCGGCTTGAGCGGCCGGGGCGGGATCCTGCGCGGTCTGGGCGAAGGCCGGGAGGTCTGTCGCCAGAAGAGCGGCCAGCAGGACTGGAATCAGCAAGGCGCGCAGCATTGTATCGGTCTCCCACTCGCCGGAATACCCATCAGAGAACCAAAGAAGCTGGTATCAAGATCCCACGACGCAAGTCCGAGTCCAGGCAAGAGGAGTCGTCATAGACCCCGCGGCCTGGGGCCGGGGAATAGGCCCCTGTGGTGTTTCTGGCTCTGCCCGGCGTTTCAGGCGGCGTGACGCATACATAAAAAATATCGCTATAGCAAAAAAAATTTGTCTATAGAGCGATCTTGCATATATATCACGATCAGACAAATCCCAGACGCCCGTTGTGGGGTGAGCGGCTGAAGGCGTGCGGAAAGTGGCAGCGCGGTCACATTGAGCTGTTATCAAGAGCAATGAAGCAACCGGCGAGGGCATAGCACCCACGTGCCAGCCTGAAGAGAGATCCCAAGGAGAACAGGATTCGATGGAACTCACACTGGACACGCCACAGCGCGTGGCGATCGTGGTCGAGAAGAATAAGGCCGATACTTGGAGCGTGAGCGCCTACTTGGTTACCGTGGACGGGCGCCGCGAACGGCGCCAGCTGGGCGTGTTCGAAACACATGACGAGGCGGCCAAGGGGCTGAAGCGCTCATGGCAATATGCGTCGCTCGGGCCACGGGATGCGCCGACGGAATGCTGAGAGGGAGGCGCAGGTCGCCTGGCAGAAGCCCAGCACGAAAAAAAAGAGGGGCCGGCTCTCGAATGGCGCTGCCTGGCGCTAGTCGAACAATGGACGAATGGAGAGTGACGGAGACTTGCCGCACTTTGGGGCCTTCTTGGAGGAATGATATCGATTGCAGCCTTGGTTGCGGTGATAGCGGCCAGGGGCAGGGGTCTGCTTTGGCCGGTCGAAGGGAATCGGCTTCAGGGCGATAGCACCAAGATCGATTATCACGCAGCGGGCCAAAGACCTTTCGCGCACTTGAGGCTCCGCCCAACGGCAGAGGTTTTCTCTCTGCGTGCTTCGACAGGCATCGCCGACGCCCAGTGAAGCCGGATCAGCGGAGCGTAGCCGATCCTGACTTGTCAGTTCGTGACGAGCCCAAGACCGCTTTCCCGGGCTCCAGCCCCGGCGAAGCGAACGTCAGCATAAGCTTAGATTTCCGACCGCACAGGAATTCCGGAGATTTCAGATCATGGAAAGTCTCGCGTCACTGATGGCCGATCCGACAGCATGGGTTGCTCTCGCGACGCTGATCGTCATGGAGGTCGTGCTCGGCATCGACAATCTGATCTTCATATCGATCCTATCCAACAAGCTTCCGGAGGGGCAGCGCAGGCGTGCACGGCGCATGGGCATCATGGCGGCGCTTGTTCTCAGGCTGGGACTCCTGGGCATGGTCACCTTCATCATCCAGCTCACCGAGCCGATCTTCACGTTGTTCGAGCAGGCGTTTTCCTGGCGGGACATGATCCTGATCGTCGGCGGGCTATTCCTGGTATGGAAGGCAACGAAAGAGATCCACCACAGCGTGGATCCGGATCCGTCGGACACCGTTTTCGCGCCGGGCGCGGTGTCGGTCAGCTTCTCGGGAACGGTGGTTCAGATCCTGGCCCTGGACCTGGTATTTTCGATCGATAGCATCATCACGGCCGTCGGCATGACACCCCACGTACCGATCATGGTGGTGGCCGTCATCGCGGCTGTCCTTGCGATGTTGCTTGCGGCAGAGCCCTTGGCAGATTTCATCCACGCCAATCCGACGGTCGTGATGCTGGCCTTGGGCTTTCTGCTGTTGATCGGGACGACTTTGATCGCCGAGGGTTTCGGCGTTCACGTGCCGAAGGGCTACATCTACGCCGCGATGGCGTTCTCGGCTCTGGTGGAAGGGCTTAACATCCTCGCGCGCCGGGCCAGACGAAGAAAGAGAAGCGAGGTCGAGACATGACCGCCGCAGTGGCACCTGTCGCAGCGCTTCTTGTCAGCGTAGCTCTGCTTCTCATGGGCAACGGGTTGCAGGGCACGCTGCTTCCAGTTCGGGCTAGCCTCGAGGAGTTCAGCGCCCTGGACATTGGCGTGCTCGGTTCCTCGTACTTCGTCGGGTTCGCCGCCGGCTGTCTTCTTGGGCCCCACGTCGTAAGGCGTGCCGGGCACATCCGGAGCTTCGCGGCCATGGTCGCCATCGCGTCGTCGGTCGCCTTGCTGCACGCGCTCGTGGTCGACGCCTACGCGTGGTGGATTCTGCGGATGACCACGGGTTTCTGTTTCGCCGTGCTCTACATGGTGATCGAGAGCTGGCTCAACGAGCGGTCCACCAACGAGAACCGAGGACTGATCTTCTCGATCTATACGATCATCAACTTGACGGTCATCACCATAGGTCAGTTGATGCTGATGTTGGATGACCCTTGGAGCTTCCCGCTGTTTTCCCTGGCTTCTATCCTGGTTTCCTTGGCGGCTGTTCCGATCGCCCTAACGACGGCTCAAGCGCCGGCGCCGATCGAGGCGGTCAGGATCCGCTTCGCCTACCTCTACAAGCTCTCGCCGGTCGGCGTCATGGGGTGTTTTGCCGTCGGGCTCGCCAACGGCGCCTTCTGGTCGCTGGCACCAGTCTTCGCGCAGACGGAGGACTCGAGCACGGCCCGGGTCGCGCTCTTCATGAGCGTGGCGGTGATCGCGGGCGCCCTCGGACAATGGCCGCTCGGACGGCTGTCCGACAGAATGGACCGCCGCAAGGTGATCGTCCTCGCGGCGTTCGGCGCCGCGCTCGCCGGGGTCGGGATGACCGTCTTCAATCCCTTCTGGGACTGGGCGATCTTCGTCTTCATTTTCCTGTTCGGCCTCTTCGCTTTCCCCATGTACTCGCTCTCGGTCGCTCACATGAACGATTTTGTCGAGCCGAAAGGCTTTCTCGAAGCGGCGGGCGGCCTGCTCTTGGTCTTCGGCATCGGCGCGGTACTCGGCCCTCTCTTGGCCTCGACCACCATGCGCTTTATGGGCGTGGGAACTCTGTTCACCTACACGGCTGCCGTTCACGTCTTGATCGTGGTTTTCGTCATCTACCGCATGCGCAGAAGAGGTCCCGCATCGGAAGAAGAGCGCGTCGCCTTCGCGGACTCGATTCGGGTCGCGCAGACCGTCTCGACAGTCGACCCCTTGTCGCACGAATCATCCCAGACCGATTTGGATACAACCGCCGCCAACGCCGAGCCTACGCAGTCGGGAGCCGAGAAGATTCCAAAATCGCCCGACGACGGGGAGGATGCTGCACGGTGACGTGGACCGCGCTTGACTGATCGGCGGGCTGCCCCTAGCGAGCAGGCGCTTCGACGGAGGCGATTCCGCTCATCAAGCGGCCGAGGATGTCGGCGCCAGTGATCACGCGCTTTTCCCGTCCCCAGACGAGGATGACGTCGTTATCGATGACATTGTCGCCGGGACCGTCGGGGTGAACCTTCAAGAGCCCGATGACGTCGCCGAGGCGCCGCCCGGGATCGCGCACGATGATCGGCCGGTGGCAGTGGGCGAGGGGCCGAAAGCTGGCTGGCGCGAAGAGCGCACCGCGGAGAAAGGCGTCGGAGTTCAAGACGAACTGGGGTTCGTTCGACAGGTCCGTGACGACGATCCACTTGCGGCCGGAACGGTCGATCTGTTTGAGGAAGGGATCGGTGGCCGTTGCGCGGATCGCGGGGAAGACGGGGAGGCCGTTCTCGAGCGGCAGGCTGATCACGCTTCTCGGGTCGAGGATCTCGCCTTCCTCGGAGACCCTGAGGTCGTCCAGAGCGAGGAAGTTGAGGGCGCCCAGTCCCTCGAGTCGTTGGATCTCGGCGCCCTCGGCTTCGAAGTGTTTGTGGATCAGCTCGCGCATCTCGCGCTCGCGGTAGAGACGCACCCCCTGCCGCCCGAGCCACCGGTTGAGCACGGCAGCCGAGGGCTTGGCGAGGGGATAGAGCAGGACTCCATAGGCTCTCAACACGGGCGTCAGTGCGGAAACGATGCGCATGGCGTGGTTGGAGCAGTAAGCCTGGGGCAGGATTTCGCCGAAGATCGTGATCGCGAAGGTCGAGAACAGGAAAGCCGAGACGCCGGTCAGGACGGAATCCGACAGCAGCGTGAGCAGAACGTTGACCGCCACGTTGCCCCAGAGGATGGTCGTCAGGGTGAGATTGGGATCGCGCCTGAGAGCAAGCACCTTCAAAGCCTGTGGATCGCCGAGCGTGGCCTCGATCTCGAGCCTCATGCGGCCGACGCAAAAGACGGCGAGGTTCAATCCGGAGAACATGCCAGCCTGGCTCAGGCACAGTACGATTCCCGCCCAGGTGAGCAGATCCAACGTCGAAGGGGTCGTCATGGCTGGCGCTTCCTCCGCTTTTATAGAAGCTTAGGGTGCAACCCTGATATCAGCTCTCGATCGGTCTCATGACATCGCGCTTCCGAATCACTGCCAGGTGAGCCGGAGCGTATCGTCTTCCATCACCTCGACGCCGGTTCCTAGCCTCTCGCCTTCGCGGTTCATCAGATCCCGCAGCCAGCGGGCGTCCTTCGGCGAGGGGCGATTGAGCCGGAGGTTCCTGATCTGGAGCGGGACCATCTCGCAGCGGAGCAACGCGCCCGTCTCCGGGGCAAGGCTCGGGAAGTACATGAGGACCAGATCGTCCCGGAACTGCTCGTAGCCGCGGATGCCCTCGTAGTCGTTCAGGAAGTCGCCGCAGCCGTAGAAGATCGGGCGATCCTTGTAGACCTCGACGCCCTTGGGGTGGTGCGACGAGTGGCCGTAGACCAGGTCGACGCTGGCGTCGTCGATCAGGCGCCGGGCGAACGCGCGCTGCGCGCTCGGAATCTCGTAGCCCCAGTTGCCGCCCCAGTGGATCGAGACAATTGCGATATCCCGGGTCCGCTTCGCCGCCCTGACCTGGACCGCGATGGCTTCGGCGGCACTCGTCGAGAGGTCGTCCAAGTAGTTGACGCCCGGCCGGTCATCGGCCGCAGACCAGTCCCGGGGAACGCCGCCGGTCTCAGCGCCGAAGGAGAAGACCAGAACGCGGCGCTTGTCCGCCACCTCGAGGATTGCCGGCCTGCGCGCCTCGCGCGCGTCGCGGCCCGCGCCGGCGGTGCAGATCCCGGCCGCCTCCAGGGTCTCCAGGGTCTCGATCAGCCCCGCGCGGCCCCAGTCCAGCACGTGGTTGTTCGCCAGCACGCAGCAGTCGATCCCGGCCGCCGTGAGGCAGGGAAGGTTGTCTGGGCTCATACGGTAGCTGATGCCCTTGTCCGTGCAGTCTTCGCTTTTGGTAATGCTGGTCTCGAGGTTGACGATCCGCAGGTCGGGCGCGCGCCGCGACAGCTCGGGCAGGGCTTCGCCCCAGATGCCGGCGAAGCCCAACGGCCGATCGATCGGGCCGTTGGCCTTCTCGGCGAGCGCGACATAGGCCTCGGCCGAGGTGAGGTAGCGCTCGCAGATCCGCGAGTCGCCCGGGTGGGGCAGCACCTGGTCGATGCCGCGCCCGGTCATCACGTCGCCGCAGAGGAAGAGGGTGACGGCGTTCCGGTCGGCCGGGGACGCGCCGATTTCCGGTTCGGGCTTTACCAAGGCCGCCGCCGGGGACAGTGGGTTCGACAAGCCGGCGAGGGCGGGAGCGCCCGACAGCCGCAGAAGACGCCTTCGCCGCAGCCCGGCGAGAAAGGGCCCGGCCGCCCCGCGTTGCGAGGCTGCGCCGGCCGCGACCGCGTCACCGTCCCGCCGCTTCGTCCTCTCTCTCCCATGCCAGGATATCCTGGAGCAGGCTCTCGTACTTCCCCGCGGCCTTGGCGCCGAACAGCGGGTCGTCCTCGTCGGTCACCTGGCGATCAATGTCGGCCCAGTCCGCCTCGTCCAGAACCGCGCGCGCCGTCGGGAAAAAATGTTCCTGCTCCATCTTCATGTGCCGGCGCAGGTCGTCGATGAAGTTGCGCATCGCCGCGTCGAAGGCGCTCCTCGGGACCTCGACCTCGTCCCGCACGCGCGCGACCGCTTCCCGGAAGCGATGCACGTTCTCGCTGATCTCACTGTGCTCGCCTTCCAGGTCCCCGATCGCCTCGGCGGCGGCCGGATCCTTCTCTCGCAGCCTGCGGAAGATCAGGTCTTCCTTTGGATGGTGGCAGCGGTCGGGGAACTCCGTGAAGTACTCGGCGGCCGCCGTGAGCACGTCGTAGTCGGGCTGCTCACCGCGGTCGAAAATCTCCAGCTGGTGCTCCATCGCGTTCAACAAACGGGCGAGGTTCGCGTGCTCCTCGCCGAGCCTTCGCAGGACTTCCGCCATCTTCTCTCATCTCCCTCGTCTGCCGCCGGTGCAGGGATATGCGCCGCCGGGGGCAAGGTCCTGGCGCCTCTCCCTCGGCCGGCTCGGCACCGTCCGAACTTAAGCTTACGCACCGGCGTCCCGGCATGAATGATCCAGATCAAGAACGGCCCGCGCCTACCGGGCCGTGGTCACGACCCAAACCCGTGATTCTCTAGTAAAAACATATGGCTGGAAGATGAGGCCGAGAATCGCCATGAACCCGATTCTAGGTCGGGCGCAAGACCGGCTTCAACGGCCGCTCCGGCCAGTTTCGAAACTCAACCAGATCAGACGGTTGAACCAGGGTCTCGGACTCCAGGCCCGGGAGCGGCCGACGGCCCAAAAAGTTGCGCCGCGCATGCATTTGCCACCACCCCCCGCCGCCGCCCTTGTGCTACAAGTCTCTCCGGTATGAGGATTGTGGGCGGGGCGGGCAAAGCTGCCGCCCGGTCCGTTGAAGCATGGGAGGGGACATGGGTTGCGTTCGACGCGCGCGGCTGGGGGCTCTCGGCGTGGCCACGGCCTCGTTCCTGCTCTTCGCCTGCGAAGAGCAGAATACCTACGTCGCGCCGCCCGCGCCCGCGGTCACGGTGGCCAAGCCCCTGGTGACCGAGGTGACGGAGTACTTGGAGTTCACCGGCACGACCTCGGCCTATGCCCGGGTCGAGGTGCCGGCCCGGGTCCCCGGCGTCCTCCAGCGCGTCCATTTCGAGCCGGGCACACCGGTCAACCAGGGCGACCTGCTGTTCACCATCGATCCGGTCGAGTACGAGGCCCTGGTCAAGGCGGCCGAGGCGGAGCTCGCGCGCGCCGAGGCCCGCCAGGTCGAGACGGCGAAGACGCTGGAGCGCTCGGAGAGGCTGCTCAAGCGAGGCAACATCTCGCAGGCCAAGGTGGACGAAGCCCGGGCCGATTTCCTTGCGGCGAAGGCCGAGGTGCTGGTCCGCAAGGCCAACCTGACCCGCGACCAGATCAATCTCGGCTACACGCAGGTGACCGCGCCGATCTCCGGCCGGGTCGGGCGCAACCTGATCGACGTCGGCAACCTCGTCGGCAGGGGCGAGGCGACGATCCTGACCGACATCACGACCTTCAACCCGATGTACGTTTTCTTCGACATTAACGAGCGCGACCTTCTGCGGGTCATGGCGATGAGCCGATCCACGGACGCCGACGAGGGGCGCGCCGGCAAGCGGGAGGCGACTCCTCTCGAACTCGGACTGGCGACCGAGAGCGGCTACCCGCACATCGGCCAAACGGATTTCGCCGAATCCCAGGTCGATCCCAACACGGGAACGCTCCGGGTCCGCGGCGTGTTCGAGAATCCGGGCAAGCAGCCGATCTTGCTGCCGGGTCTCTTTGCCCGCATACGCCTGCCGATCGCCACGCGACCCGACATGCCTCTGGTCACCGAACGGGCGGTCGGTTTCGATCAATCCGGGCAGTATCTCCTGGTGGTCAATGACGAGAACGTTGTCGAGAAGCGCAACGTGACCTTGGGGCAACTGGTCGACGGCCTGCGCGTCGTCGAGGAGGGCATCGAGGCGGACGAGCGCGTGGTGGTGGTCGGTCTGCAGCGGGCGCGCGAGGGGCTCGAGGTCGAGCCCGAGGTGATCGACATGAAGAGCCTGTCGGCGCCCGCGATCGAGGCGGCAATCCAGGCTAATAGGGAACCCGAGCCGCCGAAGGAAAGCGCGCAGGAAGTCGATGCCGAGGCCGGCGCTGAGAGCGCCGACGACGCCGAGACTGCCGCTGGCGCGGCAACCGACTAGTCGGACGGGGCTGCGCGGATGTTCTCCAAGTTCTTCATCGAACGGCCGATCTTCTCGAGCGTGGTGTCGATCGTCATCGTCATCGCGGGGCTGGTGACCCTCGGGACCTTGCCGATTGCCCAATATCCCGAGATCACACCGCCGACGGTCGAGGTCAGTGCCGTCTATCCGGGCGCCAGCGCCAGCGTCATTGCGGAGACGGTGGCCGCGCCGATCGAGCAGGAAGTGAACGGCGTCGAGCGCATGATCTACATGTCCTCGACCAGCGCCAGCGACGGCTCCTACAACCTTACTGTGACCTTCGAGGTCGGCACGGACCTGGATCTCGCCCAGATCCTGACCCAGAACCGGGTCTCGCTCGCAGAGCCCCGCTTGCCCGAGGAAGTGAAGCGCGAGGGCATCAACACCAAGAAGAAGTCGACCAACATCGTCCTCTTGATCTCGCTGGTTTCACCCGACGGCCGCTACGACGAGCTCTTCCTCAGCAACTACGCGACCCTGCAGCTGCGCGACCGGTTGGCCCGGATCGACGGCATCGGCGAGGTCACGATCTTTCCGTCGAGCGACTACAGCATGCGGATCTGGCTGGATCCGCAGCGGCTCCGCTCGCTCGGCATCACGACCGCAGAGGTGGTCGGCGCGATCCGCGAGCAGAACGCGCAGGTCGCCGCAGGACAGATCGGCCAGCCGCCGGCGCCCGATTCGCAGACCCTTCAGCTGTCGGTCAACGTCCTGGGGCGCCTGTCCGATATCAGCCAGTTCGATGAGATCATCGTCAAGACCTCAGAAGACGGCCGGATCGTCCGTCTGAAAGACGTCGCGAGGATCGAGCTCGGCGGCCAGAACTACAACCTGACTTCGAGCCTGAGCGGAGCGCCGTCCTCCAGTGTCTTGATCTATCAGCTGCCGGGGGCGAACGCCCTTCAGGTGGCGCAGGAAGTGCGGGCGACCATGGAGGAGCTCTCGGCTCTCTTCCCTGCCGGCCTCGAGTACACGATCCCCTACGACACCACGCTCTTCGTCGAGGCCTCGATCGACGAGGTCTTCGTAACGCTGTTTCAGGCCGCCGCACTGGTCTTCCTGGTTCTGTTCATCTTCCTCCAGGACTGGCGCGCGACGCTGGTGCCCGCCGTGGCTATCCCGGTCTCCCTGATCGGCACCCTCGCGGTGATGGGCGCCTTGGGCTTCTCCCTCAACATGCTGACCCTCTTCGGGCTGGTGCTGGCGATCGGGGTCGTGGTCGACGATGCCATCGTCATCGTCGAGGCGACCTCCGTGCACATCGAAAAGGGCATGACGGCGAGAGAAGCCGCGATCAAGGCGATGTCGGAGGTCTCCGGCGCTGTGGTCGCCACGACCCTGGTGCTCTTGGCGGTCTTCGTGCCGGCCGCCTTTCTGCCGGGCATCACCGGCGAGATGTACCGGCAGTTCGCCCTGACCATCGCCGTCGCGACGGTGTTCAGTACGATCAACGCGCTGACCATGAGCCCGGCGCTCTCGGCGCTGCTGCTGCGGCCGCCGAAGGAGAAGAAGAACGCCTTCTTCCGGGGCTTCGACAAGGTCTTCGACAAGCTCGGCATGGGCTACACGTCGCTGTCGAAAATTCTGCTCCGGCGCGCGGCCTTCGTGATGCTGCTGTTCCTCGGCCTTCTCGGTCTGACAGGCTGGCAGTTCGGCCAGATACCGACGGGGTTCCTGCCCGAGGAGGATCAGGGCTATGTCATGGCGAGCGTCCAGCTTCCCGACGGCGCCTCCCTGGGGCGGACACAGCAGGTCCTGAAACAGATCGACGGTATGCTCGAGACCATGCCCGGCGTTGCGAACTGGGTTTCCCTCGGCGGCTTCTCTCTGATTGACGGAACCAACGCCTCCAACGCCGCGATCATCTTCGTCACCATGGATCCCTGGGAAGAACGGACCGATCCCAGCTTGAGCCAGGAGGCGATCCTGGCAAACCTGCAGGGCAAGCTGTTCTCTATTCAGGAGGCCATTGCCTTCGCCTTCCCGCCGCCGGCGATCAGCGGCCTCGGCGTCGCCGGCGGTTTCCAGTTCCAGCTTCAGGACCGCGGCGGTATCGGCTTGAACGAGCTCGAGAAGGCGACGCGAGAGTTGATCGCCGACGGCAATGCCCAGTCGGGCCTCACCAACCTCAACACGACCTTCCGGGCCGGCGTGCCGCAGCTCTTCGCCGAGGTGGACCGCGTCAAGGCGAAGACGCTGGGGATTTCCCTGGACGAGGTCTTCGGCACGCTCCAGGCTTATCTGGGCTCGGCCTATGTCAACGACTTCAACCGTTTTGGCCGGACCTGGCAGGTCAAGGTTCAGGCCGACCACCGCTTTCGATTGCAGCCGAGCGATATCCGACAGCTCGAGGTGCGCAACAGCGCCGGCCAGATGGTTCCTATCGGCACCCTGGTGGACGTCGACTTCGTGACCGGCCCGCAGACCATCCTGCGCTATAACCTCTACCCCGCCGCGTCGATCACCGGCGCGGCGGCGCCGGGCTTCAGCTCGGGCCAGGCGCTCCAGTTGATGGAAAACATGGCGACGGCCAAGCTGCCGCCCTCCATGGGTTTCGAGTGGACCGGCGTGTCGTTCCAGGAGAAGCAGGTCGGCAACGAGGCGATCATCATCTTTGCGCTGGCGATCCTGCTCGTCTTCCTGGTGCTGGCGGCGCAGTACGAGAGCTGGACGAGTCCGGCCGCCGTTATCCTGGTCGTTCCCCTTGCCGTCTTGGGCACGCTCGCCGCGCTGATCGCCCGCGAGTTCGACAACAACGTCTACACCCAGATCGGCATCGTCCTCCTGATCGGCCTGGCCAGCAAGAACGCGATCCTGATCGTCGAGTTCGCCCGGGCCGAACGGGAGAAGGGGCTCGGCATTGTCGAGGCCGCCGTGGAGGCCGCCAAACTGCGCTTCCGGCCGATCCTGATGACGGCGATCTCGTCGATCGCCGGCTTCATGCCCCTGGTCGTGGCTACCGGGGCCGGCGCCGCCAGCCGCCAGGCCGTGGGCACGGCGGTGATCGGCGGCATGATTGCGGCAACCATCATGTCGCTGCTGTTCACCCCGGTCTTCTACCGGGTCATGCAGGGGTTGGGCGAGCGCATCGGGCGCAGGCCGGAACAGGCCGCGGCCAAAGAGCCGGCAGAGTAGGGAGCTTGCCCTCGCTGGTGTGCCGTAAAAAATTCATGAAAATCATCCGCTTGTAATCCGACTCTCCGGCTTTCTCTCGGCCCGGCCGCGGCTTACTGCTGGGACTCTTCCCTGACCCCTTCGATGTACTTCTGAAGATCCCGCCTCAGGCGCCCCTGGCCGACCGATTGGGCCACGCCGCTGAACAGGCCGGCCACCTTGTCGGTGAAGGCGCTGTTGAAAAAGAACAGCGCGCTGCCGTTCTCCAGTGGCAGCAGCAGGGCGTAGGCCTGCAGGGATTGGTAGGTATGGCCGACGAAGAACTGCCGCTGGCTCAGCAGCACAAAATCCTCGCCCTCCTGGACCATTTGATGCGCCAGGACGAAGGCGGGCCGGCCCTCCACGTCCCGCCTGATCCAATAGAGGCGATTGGAGATGGAATCTGGCTGGCCCTTCGGGTACTCGGCCACCGCCCGGCCGAATTCCGGATAGTACTGTTCGAAAAACTCTTCGGACCGCTGCTCGATCATCTGCAGCTGGTCGGCCGGCTTCAGCCTGTCGCCGCCGTGGTCGTAATCGGCGATGCCGCTCAGGCCCTTGGCGAGATAGGCCTCGACCCGCCCGGCGAGCACGTCCTGGTAAGCCTTGGAGACCGCCGCCGCGGCCCCCGCGTCGCCAGGCTTGACGTCCTTGAGGGCGGCGCGGAGCGCGTCGACCTCCGGCTTCGAGAGATTGAAGGTGCCGTCCGCCCGGACTCGCAGGAGCCGGTTGATTTCCCTTCTCGCGGATTCGGGAAAGACGACCGCCGCGAGCTCTTCGCGGTAACCCTCCGGGCTGAGCACGCCGAAGGCTTCCGTCCCCGGATCGCTCTCGATGTTGACCCCGTTCCGCGCGTTCTCGGCCAAGTCCGCAAGGGGTTCATCCAGACGGGTGCCCACGGCTGCATAGAGCTGATCTTCGCGCGTCCGCTCCAGGTCGGTCGCGACGATCTCGCCCCTGATGAGGGCCTTCTTCTGTTCGTCACTGTAGCCCATGAGCTGGACGACTTCATCGAACGACAAGGACTTGGCAAGTAGCGGCGGCGCGAGCCCGATCCAGGCCACGGCCAGTCCCAGGCAGGCGACTGCCCTGTATGCGCTCATGGTCGTCTCTCCCGCTTACCTTCGTGGCTTGCTTTCCCTCTCATCGCCCTGGATTGCCTCTGGCGATTCAGTCAAACCCGGATCTGCTCTAAAGCCCGGCCTGTCGGCCGGTGTTACTGCTGGCCGACTTTCATGAACTCGAGGAAGTCCTCCATCGTGATATAGCCCTTGCCCTTCGTGTCGATCTCCCGGAACACCCGCGCGTCGTTGAACTCGATATCCGAGATCCTCCCATCGCCGTCCTGGTCGAGACGCTTGAAGGCCTCGGGGCTGAGCACGGTCTCGTCGATCATGACGTAGCCGTCCGCGTTGACGTCGATCAGGCCTAGAAGCTGGACGCTGGCGAAGCGGTACTCGAACTCGTCAATCCGGCCGTCGCCGTTCTGGTCGACGAGTTGAAAGCGTTCCTTGGCCTGGGTCAGCCTGTCCACCTTTGTCGGCGCCGCTGCCTGCTGCGTGGGCGCGCTACCTTGGGACGCAGTGCCCCCTATGTTCGAGGCCTGGCCTTGAGAGATCTCGATCTCCTGGCGCAGCCCGTCCGCCTCCGCGCGCAGGGTCTTGAGACGGTCTTCCGCCCGTTCCAGGTCCCGCTCGACCCGGGCCGCTTTCGCCTCCTGTTCCGCCAGGCGTGTCTCCACGGTGGCGAGCTCGCTCCGGCTGGTCTGGGTCTGCTTGGTCAGTTCCGCGTAGGTTTCCCGGGCCGCCTTGAGCTGGTTCTCGAATTGGGCGACCTGTTGCTCGGCGGTGCTCAACTTGCCGCCGATGGCATCGAGCGCGCCGCTCGACTTGATGTACTCGTCAAGCTTGGCCTGGGCCGATCCAAGCTCTTGCGCCAGCTTGCTTCGGTTCGCTTCGCTCGCCTCGAGCTCGTCGCTCAGACTGCCGTTCTGAACGAAGACGACCCCGGCGAGAGCCCATCCCGCCACGGCTGCGGCACCCGCGATCCCAAGAATGACCTTCGACATCAAGCGACCTCCAAATCCAGAAGATTGAACGCGGAAAGAACCGAGCGCTGATCAGGGCCAGAGCAGATCCAGGTTTCACTGAATCGCCAGAGGCGATCCATCAAACCCGGTGAATCTGCTCTAACGAGTTGAGATCGAGCGGATTCACATGTTTTGACGGAAACGCGAAGCGTTTCCGTCAAAACATGATCCGCTCTAGCGCGCATCGCTCTGCACCTTGGCCCCAGCGGGACGTTCGGCTGCGACCGCGGCGAGGGCGACCTGCTGTTCCGGCTCCTCTGCCCCCGAATCCACCATCACGCGCTTCGGCGCAAACCTGATCCCGTTCTCGGCAAAGGCCTCCTGGACGCGTCTGAAGACCTCGCGCCGCAAGACGAACTGCTCGCCGGGTTTGCACATGAACTTGACACGGATCACGAAGGCGCCGTCGTCGTCCATGCGGTTGACGCCCTGGGACTTGACCGGCTGCAGCAGGTTGGGACCGAAATCCGGGTCCTCCATCAATTGCTGCCCGACCTTCTTCACGACCTTGCGCAGCTTCTCCAGGTTGGTGTCCGACGGAACGCGCATCTCGAGCTTCATCAGCACCCAGTCTCGGCTGTAGTTCATCACCTTCTGCACTTCGCCGAAGGGGATCGTGTTGATCGGCCCGTTGTGGTGGCGCAGGCGGAAGGAGCGCACCGAGATGCGCTCGACCATGCCCTTGGCGATCCCGACATCGATGTACTCGCCGATACGAAAGGCGTCGTCCGCCAGGAAGAAGGCGCCGGAAATCACGTCCCGGACCAGGGTCTGCGCGCCGAAGCCGATGGCCAGGCCGACCACGCCGGCGCCGGCGATGAGGGGGCCGATGCTGACCCCCAGCGAGGAAAGCACGACCAGGGTGACGATCACGACCAAGGTGACCAGGATGAACTTGCGGAGCAGCGGCAGGAGGGTCTGGGCGCGGGTCAGCCCGGTGCCGCCCGCCTCGCCCTCGACCATCTGTTCCACGTCGATGGCCTCCTGCGGGGCGTAGTAGGTGATCGCGGTCTTGACGAAGCCCCAGATGGCCCAGGCCAGGATGACCGTGACGACGATCTCGAAGAGCGCGTCGGCGACCCGCTGGCTCATGCTCGCCGCGGCGACATCGTGCAGGTCGAAGCCCCAGACGTTCGCCATCAGGACCACCACCAGAAGCCCCAGGATCACCCGCATATTGCGGACCAGCACCGGCTCGAAGGCCTCTCCGGCCGTTCCTTGCGGAGCCTTCGGTGCTTGCTCCGGTTCGGTTCCGCTCTCAGCCGCGGCCTCGGGCGTGGCGCCCTCGTCTGGTTCCGAGGCAGAAGCCCCGCAGAGCCGCTGGATGCCTCGGCGCGCGAGCCAATCGACCAGCGGCAACCCCGGCAGCAGACAGAAGCTCACCATGAATGCCAGCCGCTGGGACTCGCCCGTCAGCAAACCGGTAACCACCGCAAGGAGCCAAAGTCCGAGGAAATAGCAGCTGGCCAGGATGTGCCAGTTGGCCGCCAGCACTTCCCTGGCGCGGCTCGCCGGGCCGGCGTCGTCAGGCAGGATGGCCGCCGCGACGGTCTCACGGTCGCGCCAGACAATAGCGATGATGGCGAGCATGACCGCGAGGCTGAGTGTCATGACGACGGCCAGCATCGGTCCTTCCGGCAGCTGGTACTGCCGGAGCAGATCGAACAGCTTGAGGACCACGACGATCATCGACGCAATGGCGACGATCCGATGGAATGCGACCCGTGCCGTGCCGTCGGCTAGCGGAAGCAGGCGCCGCGCCGGATCGTCGGGGGAGAGGAGGGTCCGGGTGACGGCGGTGATGACCCGGATCAGGATCACGCCCCAGAAGATCGCCGTAATCGCCGCATTGGTCGGCTCGTGGCGATCGTAGAGCGCGAAGAAGATGACAACGGCGGCCAGCGCGAAGACGCCGATCGCGACGAGGTTGGTCAGGAGGTCCAGCATGGCAACGCAGAACTGGTCCAGAGAGCCGCGGAATTCGCTGCTGAACTTGGTTCCACGAAGACGCCTGAAGAGCCGACGGAACAGCCATTCGACGACGGCGGCGCCGATGAAGATGGCGGCCATGAAAGCTAATACCGACCAGATGTAGCCGCTGGGCTGGTCGGCCGTGATCTTGCCGATCACGAAGCCCCCCAGCTCAACGACCTCGGGCAGTGCCTCCGCCATCAAGGTCGAGCGCCGGTAGAGGGCTGCGAGGCTGTCGTCCAGGCTGGTCTCGGAGGCCCCGTCGCCGCTGGCGGCCTGCGCCTGCGCCACCTTGTCCAGCTGGTCAATGAGCAGCGCGCGCACATCATCGTCGGACAGGCGGGAGACGAGGTCCCGCACCTCGGTCTCGGTCAATTGCTCGGGTAGGACGGGTGCCGGCTCGGCGGCTAGGGTCTCGGCGGCCCATCCGCCAGTCGCGGGGAGCAGGAGCAAAGCGAGAACAAGGGCAAGCGCTCGCAACGCCGGCCCTGCCGCCGAGTCTCGACTATGCATGTTCAAGCCTCCCCCGGCTCTTGGCGGCCGCGATCCAACCCGCGGCTCTTGACAGCGCAGCCTATCCCGAGCGCCGGATCACGACAACTTTACAGGTCCCCCATCTTGCTGAGATCAAGCGATCCGAGAAGGGCCGAGGGCAGATCACCTTACTTTCTTGCCAACAAATAATGGAAAAGCAATGTGTTAAAGAGAAATCCTCATACCTGAACCGGCTTGCCGATCCTGATCGCCTCGGCGTAGAGCGCCCCCACGGCGCAGGAGGCGAGGCGCGTTTGGGTCGAGTCCGCGCGGCTGGTCAGGACGATCGGGACCCGGGCGCCGAGTACGATCCCGGCCGCGTAGGCCCCGGAGAGGAAGGTCAGGTTCTTGACCAGCATGTTGCCGGCTTCGAGGTCGGGCGTAACGAGGATGTCGGCCTGCCCGGCAACCGGGGAGTCGATCTGCTTGATCCGGGCGGCGTCCGGGCTGATTGCGTTATCCATGGCGAGCGGGCCGTCGAGAATGCCTCCGGTGATCTGGCCTCGTTCCGCCATCTTGCAGAGCGCGGCCGCTTCGATGGTGGAGGGAATCCGGGGCGTCACGGTCTCGACCGCCGAAAGAATCGCCACGCGTGGCTCTTTCACCGCGAGCCCTGCCACGAGGTCGATCGCGTTCTGGATGATGTCCCGCTTAGCCTCGAGATCGGGAAAAATATTGATCGCCGCATCGGTGATGAACAAGGGCTTCGGATAGGTCGCTACGTCCATGCCGAAGACGTGGCTGATCCGCCTTGCGGTGCGCATGCCCGCATCCTTCTGCATGACCGCGCTCATCAGCTCATCGGTATGCAGGCTGCCCTTCATGAGAACCTCGCCACGGGCCTCCTTCAGAAGTGTGATACCCCGGGCCGCGGCGGCATGACTGTGCGCCTCGTCGACGATCTCGAAGCCCGAGATGTCCAGGTCATTCTCGGCGGCGGCCGCTTCGATGCGTGCCCTGGGGCCGACTAGGAGCGGTTCGATGATCTCGGCCTTGGTGGCTTCGATCACGCCCTCCAGTGAGCTCCGGTCACAGGGGTGGACCACGATGGTCGGAACGGGCTGTATGGACTTGGTCCGAGCGATCAGCCGCTCGTACTTCTCGCCCTTGCGATGCTCGTTCGAAGCGGCATCAGTCATGGTGGATGCTCCCTGGGCTAACCTTTGGTTGCTGCGGTTGGGCCGGACGCGTCAGCTTCGGGCGCGCGGCGCCGCGCGGCGTTGTCTCGGCCGTGCCGTGGCGGTCGGCTTCTCGACTCTGGACGCCGCCGCCTTGGGGGACGCGCCGTCGGTCCCCTCTCCCTCGAGGCCAAAGCGCTCGGCCAACTGGCGCAGCTGGCTTTGCCGCGTCGGGCTCGGCTGACCGGCGGCGGTCGATACGCTGGTTACCTTGTCGAAAATATCGCGCCGCGCGCCGGCGTCGCCCGGCAGGAGCTTCGGCAGAGCTTCCAATGCCGCGTCCTCGTCCAGCAGCAGCATGAGGAACTGGTCGCGCACCAGCTGCTTGAACTCGACCAGCGACAACTGCTCGCGCTCGGGGGTCTGCTCGTGTATTCGCCGCAGGGCCTCGAAGCCCCGCTCGTCGATCCGGCCTTCCGGCAGTCCCGCAAAGATCAGCGAGCGAATGGCGGCCTCGCGCTTGCCGCCCGAAGCAATACGCTGCTTCAAGTCCTTGATCTTTTTGTGGACCAGGGCCTCATGGGCGGGGTCGCGTGGAGCGCCGCGCCGCTGGTGCTCGGCGCCGCTCGATTTCAGGCCGACGAGGGCCTGGAGCAGGTCTGAACCGTAGATCGAGAAGAATAGCTGCTCCTGCAACTGGTCCCGCAGCTCGCCGAAGTTATCCAGGCTCGCCACGATGCTGTTCGACATCTGCTTCTCGAAAGCACGGAAGGGGTTATCGTCTTTCGCCGGCTGCCGGTAGGTCCGGACGCTCTCAGCGGCCGCCTTGGTCCACGCCATCCAGGGATTGCTGTCGGAGAACAGCGTGTACTGCAGGCGGGCTGGGTTCAAGGTGCGCAACCATTCGGCGCTTTCTTCGGTCACGCTGGCGCGCAACCAGGGCGAGACGAACTGGCGGTAGAGGCCCTGGTTGATGTCGGAGACGCGCGCCACAGCCTCAAAGGCGCGGTCATCTTCTTTGTCCTTATCGCCCAACGCCCAGATATCGTCCAGAGTCCTCTTCTCGAAGGTGACGATGTAGTCGCCGTAGGCCAGATCGCGGTTCTGATCCTCTTCCGTCTTCTCGCGCACCACAGCCTCGTAGAGGCCAGGCGGCAGCACGTCGATCAGGTCCATGTTCTGGGTGAACTGGTCGTGCTCCTTCCGGCCGACGCGGCTCGACACGAAGATTCCCAGGTGTCCGATGTCGTGATGCAGCGCGTAGATGATCGTCTGGCCGTATGCGCGGATCTCGTCTACGTCGTTGTAGAGGTCCAGGATCCAGCCCAGCGCCTGCTGCGGCGGCGTGATGTTATCGCCGTGCGAACAGAAAATGATGATCGGGGACTTGATGTTGCGGGGATCGATGGCCACGCCGTCGGAGGTCTGGATCTCGCCGCGCATCAGCTTGTTGCCGACGAAGAGCTCGTCGGTGATGAACTGCATCTCCTCCGCGGTCAGCAGGACGTGTCCGCCCCACCAGCGTTCGAACTCCAGGTAGCGCGGCACCTCGGTATCGATCTTCGACCAGACATTGTACTGCTTGGTCCACAGCGTATTCGCCGGCTTCAGGTTCTCCATATTCTGGACCAGGTAGGCGCCGTCGAAGATGCCGTTGCCGAGGTCGTTCATCATGCTGGTAAGCCAGGTGCCGCCCAACAGGCCGCCGACGTAGCGCATGGGGTTCTTGCCGCGCACGCCGGCCCAGTAGGATAGAGGCGAACCGGCAACCAGCAGTGGCCCGACCGAGTCCGGGGCCAAGGCAGCCAGCATGATCATGGCCCAGCCGGCCTGGCAGTTTGCGATCACGCAGGGCTTGCCGTCGGCCTCCGGGTGGCGTGCCGCGACCTCTTCGATAAAGGCGAGCTCGGCGCGGCCGACGTCCTCGATCGTCTGGCCCGGCATGGGATCGGTCAGGAAGCCGATGAAGTAGCACGGGTGGCCGGCGTTCAGGATGGCGCCGACCTGGCTGTCCGGCTTGAAGCCGCCGATGCCGGGACCATGGCCCGCGCGCGGATCGACGACGATGAAAGGGCGCTTGGTGTCGTCGACCGTGACGCCTTTGGGGGCCTTGATCCGCACCAGACCGTAGTTGCAGGGACGCGGCTGATCGCGCCCGTCCATGACCAGCTCGAAATCGTAGGCCAATACGTGCTGGACGGGTTTCGACGCATGTTCCAGGTACTGGTTGCCGCGTTGCCGCAGGACATCCCAGAACAGGATGTTGCGCTGCCAGTTATCGACGGTGTAATTCCAGAATGACAGCCAGGGCGACTCGAATCCGGCGTCCAAACCTTGTCCTGCGCGATTCTCCTGACCGTCTAGCTTTTGCTTGGGCATGCCCTTGCTCCCGAACCCGATGAACTGTCGTTGAAGTACCACCGCGGCGCTTCTGTTGCAATGCAACATACACCCCCGGCAAGCGGATCGAGACATGATCTGGATCAAGGGAGGGATGAAAATTTTGTGACACCCGCTGGCGGAGCCAGCTACTCTAGGTTTCGCCCATCAGCGGCCGGGTAGCTTCGAGATACCCGAGAATCCAGGACGGGTCGGTGGTTCAGGGGTCGGTGGTTCGGGGTTAGACAACAACAACGGGCTGTTGCCGGACGTGGGGAAGGATCGTGTCTTCAGAGTTATGGCGCATAAATGTCTTAATGCAACAATCGAGAACATCGCTTTAATAAATTGAATTATTGAGATTTGTTGAACTGAGGAGGAAGAAAATGGTCAACGTGCTGCCGTTTCAGAGAACCAGCCTCTTGATCAGCGGAATCGACGACTACCTCGACAGAGTGGCAGATTCCATGTTGGTTCTCGAGCAGACGCTCATGCATTACGTCGACCAAGGAGCCGATGAGCATCTAGAGCAGAGGCTTAAGCAAATTCGTGAAATAGAGTCACGCGCGGATGAGCTCCGTCGGGAAATTGCAAACGTAATGTACACACAAATGCTTATGCCCGATACGAGGGGCGACATACTCACCCTCTTGGACGAGATCGACAACGTGCTGGACGACTGTGTTCGCCTCGTTGTCGGGCTCGCGATCGAGCGTCCGGAAGTTCCGAAGGATGTGAACGACGACACCAAGATTATCGTCGCCAACGTTGTGAAGTCAGTAGAGGCCATGGTGGAAGGCGCTCGCACCTATTTCAAGGATCCGCGCGCCGTAAGGAATCACACTCAAAAGATCGGCTTTTACGAGGAAGAGGCGACGACCCTTAGCCTGCAACTGGGGGTTCGCGTGTTTGACTCGGACCTGCCGTTGGAGAGAAAGCGGCAACTGGGCGACTGGATCGTAAGTTTCCGCCAGATTGCTTCGAAGGCTAACGATGTCGGAGACCGCATGGCGATTTTCGCCGTAAAGCGATCGCTTTGAACCGCGCGCCTTATCTCTTGGTCGGGGTGAGCTGACGGTGTGGGGTTAGATCATGGAAATCGTCGTTTTTCTTTTCCTTTCCAGTGGTTTGTTCCTGGGATGGTCGCTTGGCTCAAACGACGCGGCTAACATCTTCGGGACCGCCGTTGGGAGCCGGATGATCACCTTCCTAACGGCGGCGGTGATATGCGCGGTCTTCGTCGTCTTGGGCGCCGTGATCGGCGGTGCAGGGGCGGCCCATGGACTGGGCAAACTGGGCGCGGTAAACGCGCTGGCCGGCTCTTTCATGGTGGCGCTCTCTGCGGCGGTAACGGTCTACGGCATGACCAAGCTCGGCCTGCCGGTGTCGACCACGCAGGCCGTGGTCGGCGGCATCATAGGCTGGAATCTCTTCGGCGGCTTTCTCACCGACATGCAGAGCCTCACGAAGATCGTCGGGACCTGGGTCATTTGCCCGATACTTGGCGCGATCTTCGCGGCACTGCTCTACAAGGCCACGGTTGCGCTATTGCGGTGGGCAAAGATCCACATGGTTCGCTTGGATGTCCTGACTCGCATGGCACTGCTGCTGACCGGGGCCTTCGGAGCTTACAGCCTCGGTGCGAATAACATCGGAAACGTGATGGGGGTCTTCGTGTCCTCCTCGCCCTTCGAGGACGTGGATGTCGGAGGTCTCTTCACGCTCACGTCGATCCAACAGCTGTTCTTGATCGGCGGCCTCGCGATCGCCGTCGGCGTGTTCTATTCCAAGCCAGTCATGATGACGGTGGGCGACAGCATCATGCCGGTCGACCCGGTCGGCGCCTGGGTCGTGGTGATGGCCCAGTCGCTCGTGCTGTTCATCTTCTCTTCCAACGAGCTGTTGAGTTTCGTTGTCAGCCTCGGTTTTCCGCCCTATCCCTTGATCCCGGTGTCGAGCTCGCAGGCGGTGATCGGCGCTGTGATTGGGATCGGCTTGACCTATGGCCTGGCAGGGGCCCGGCAGATCAAATGGCGCGTCTTGGCGAACATCGGCTCTGGCTGGGTCATGACGCCAATCATCGCCGCTGCGATCAGCTTCTTCTTTCTCTTCTTTCTACAGAACGTCTTTCAGCAGCAAGTCTATAAGGCGATCCGCTATCAGCTCTCCGACGCCGTGATCGAACGTCTCGCGGGTGCTGGACTCGCGACCAAGCCGTTCGAGGACTTGCGCGGGCAGGAGCTTGTCTCCGCGACCGCCTTCAGGGACGCGCTGCGCGAACGCGCGAAGCTCTCGGCAGAGGACGAAAAGCAGGTGATCGCCTCGGCCGAGATCTATGCAATGGCGGTCACCCCGGAAGGTCTTGCCGAGTTGGATCGAAATTACCTGGGGCCAACAAGACTGAAGGCCGTTGAAGCCCTGGCCGGTCGGCGATTCGAACACAAGTGGCAGCTTCGGGTGGCTCTCGGGGAACTGTCCGAGGACTGGAAGGCCAAAGACGCGAGTCCACGCACCAAGGAGTACAACAAGGAACTCGCCGAGACGTACGACTATCTATTCCGAGAACTCGCGAGCGAAGAAGAATGAGACGATCCGGCGGCGAAGTCAGCATCGCGGGCGATCCCGGATCTATGGACAATCGATGTGTTTGGTTCCTATGGTTGGAAGAGGTTGTGGGGCGGCGCTTCTGTTGCAATGCAACATACACCCCCGGCAAGAGGATCGGGGCATGATCTGGATCAAGGGAGGAATGGAAATCTTTTGACACCGAATAGTGCTGCCGGTCTATTCTCGGCTCGGCGGCGCAGGGGGGTCCGGAAATTCCGGATTTCCGGAAATAGGAACTCGGTCCTGCCGCGAGGGTTATGGAACAATTTCAGGCAGATCCAAGGGGAAGTGGAAGCATGGCGAAAAAGAAGAGCAAAGAGAAGAAGACCAAAGAGCAGACGGCGGAGGCCGGGTCCGAGGCGCCGAAGAAGAGGATATCCGCCAAGGAGTTCGACAAGGAGCTCGAGAGTCTGCAGGTCGAGCTCTGCAAGCTCCAGTCCTGGGTCGTGAAGCAAGGCTTGCGGGTCGTCGTCGTGTTCGAGGGCCGCGATGCGGCCGGCAAGGGCGGGGTCATCAAGCGGATTACCGAACGGGTCAGCCCCCGGGTCTTTCGAGTCGTCGCCCTGCCGGCGCCGACCGAGCGCGAAAAGAGCCAGCTCTATATGCAGCGCTACCTGCCGCACTTCCCCGCCGCTGGCGAGATCGCTCTCTTCGACCGCAGTTGGTACAACCGTGCCGGCGTGGAGCGGGTCATGGGCTTCTGCACCGACGATCAGTACGAACGCTTTTTGCGCATTGCTCCCATGTTCGAGCGGGAGATCATCGAGGACGGCATCATCCTGATTAAGTACTTCTTTGACGTCAGCCAGGAGGTCCAGGAAGAGCGCTTCAAGTCCCGCGCCACGGATCCGCGCAAGCACTGGAAGCTGAGTCCCATGGACCTCGAATCCTGGGCCAGGTGGTGGGACTACACCAAGGCCTACGACGTCATGATTAAAGCGACCGACACGGACTACGCGCCCTGGTACAAGGTTGCGGCAGACGACAAGCGCTCGGCGCGCTTGAACTGCATTTCCCACCTGCTGAGTCAGATCCCCTACAAAAAGGTGCCCTTCGAGTTGCCGCCCCTGCCCAAGCGCCGCAAGCGCGGCCCGGACATCCCGGATCACGTGCTGTTCACGCACAGCGTGCCCGAGCTGTTCTGAAGGCGGCCTACCGGCGGCCCAGGGAGCGAGTCGAATGCTCAAATTCGCTCCAGGGCCGCCCGGTGACCATCGGGGTTGGCCCTGCGGGCTTCACCTGGAGGGACGTACCTCGGCGAGGGGTCGCTTGCCGAACGTCTTGCGCCGGCCAGTCAGGCCTACCCTTCGACGCACGGTGCGAATGCCAGTGTGTACCGGTCGAGTAGTTATTCGCCATCCCGGATCACGAAGTACGCGGCTATGTCGTTTCGATTTGCAAAGCTGAGCCCTTCGTCAGGTCCCATGACCATGAGCGCCCGGTTACAGGCTTAAAAATAGTGCCTGTAGCGACGGCCAACCCCATTAAGATCCAGAGGAGACCAAGAGCTAACGACCGCCGCGAAGACCCTTTGGCCAAATGGTGCGCAGCGCAAACACTCACGCGGTCAGCGAAATCCCGGACAGTGCCTCGTAGAGGAGCAGCAAGACCGAGAAACCGACTATTCCGGTGGTAAAGTACAAGAAGCTCTTGCCACCGGTTACAGTCGGTAGTTCGTAGACAAAGGCGACGATCAGGATTGCGCCGGCGACGAGGGAGAAGGTCAGCGCGAAGACGAGGTCCGAGACGCTGGTAACACCGCCCAATAGCCAACCGGCCAGCACAGCACCGGCGAGCAGGTAGCGAATCGAGCGGTCGTAGAGCCGAGGGACGCTTTTCTGCACCGCGTGGTCGACTCCGGCCATGTGGATCGCCATCGCCAGGGCGAAGATGATGACCGGTTCGTAGCGGTGGTCGGGCTGCTCCCCGATGAGATAACCGATCAGCGCGCCGTAGATGGCGAGCGGCAGTATGCGAAGATAGAGAACCCAGCGGTCCTGGCGTTCCTCTTCGCTCTGGGCCTCCTCCCGGCCGGATTCGCTTCCGACCTTCGCCAAGCCGAGGAAAAGGGTGAAGCCCACGAGCGCCAGCAGGTAGACGTGGTGCTGCAGAAAGCCGGCGAGATCCGCGCCCGCGACGGACTCGAGGGCTTGCTGCTTCTTTGAGAGATGGGGAAGGATGTCCAGGAAGACGTAGGACAAGGCGACGCCGGGGGCCAAACTGCGCCAGGGCTCGCGCTCGAGGAAATGCAT
>JASJEC010000088.1 GCA_030064845.1 Kiloniellales bacterium | reverse complement strand
GGCTCTCCAGGATGCGGACATGGTCCGCCAGGTAGCGATTGCCGCGGTAGTCCCATTCGGGCAGCAGCGCTTCGCCGGCCAGCCGCTCCCCCTCGAGGTCCCGCGGCGCCAGGTCAAGATCGAAGGCGAGGCGCGTGGCCGGGCGCTGGTCCACATCTGCGATGCCGAGCTCCTCGGCATCGTCCGCCGCTTTCTTCGCCGTCTCCGGGTCGTCGTCCTCGACGCGGCGGTTGAGATTGAGGAAGTCGGCCCAGGAGAGGATCGACTCGAAGCGGTGGAGGATCAGCGAATCCTTGCGATTGGCCTGGTCACTCTTCTTTCGGGCGGCGCGTTTGCGTTTTCCATTGGGGGTCTGTCCGCTTCCGGCCCCGGCTTCGTCGCGGCTTGCCTGGCCCCTGTCCGGCAGCGGGGCCGGCCGCCGCTCCGGCCAAAGCAGGACCGGCTCGAAACAATGGTAGCCCGCGGGCGCGGTGACGTCGTCCAGCCCTGCCGTCTCTTCTTGGATGAGCTCGAGGTAGCGCCGCGCGGTGCCGGAAGTCGCGGCGCCGTCGCCGAGCAGGGCAAGGATCGCGCTCTCCAAGGCCTGCTTCGCTTCCGGCCGCTGGCGCCGGGCGCGCAGGGCAAGGGTCTCCCGGCGGAGCCGGTCGTAACCTTGCCGCAGGCCCGGGTAGTCGGCGAGCACCTGGGCGGTCGTCCTGTGAGCCTGGCGCAGGGTGAGCAGATCGGCGCGAAGAGGATCCTGGATGTCGGGCGGCGGGGCTGGGTCGTGCGCGGCGTAGGCGGCCAGCCAGAGATAGAGCTGCTCGTTCAATGCGCGCTCGGGCAGGGCGTCCAGGCTTGCCGGCAGGCGCAACACCTCGCCGTCGAACGAGGGCCGCTCGATCGACTCTTCGGCATGGCCGAGCCGTCGCCAAAGACTGCGCCGGTGCTGGGCCGTCTCCTCGGCGGCGTCCCGAAACTCCACTCCGGCCTCGCCGCCGAGACCGCGGAAGACGATACCGATGCGCCCTTGCATGGCGGCGAGGGCGACGGCGGCTTCGGGAAAGGCCGGGCGCTCGTCGAGCCGCCCCACCACGCGGTGCCACAGACTGCCGACGGCTTCCTCGGGTTCCCAGGGCTTGATGCCGAGCGGCATGGCGACGACCTCAGCCGATCACAGCGGTCATCAGATCCTTGAGGCCGCGCTTGGTCTCAGGGTCGTCGGAAAGCGGCTCGATCATCGCCGCCTCGATCGCCCGCTCGATCTTCATGCCGTCCCGCAGCAGAGTGGCGCAATAGACCACCAAGCGGGTCGAGACCCCCTCTTCGATGTCCTGGCCCTTGAGGCCGCGCAGCTTGCCGGCCAGCCGCACCAGCAGCTTGGCGCGCTCCGGGTCCAGGCCCGACTCGGCGACGACAATCTCGACCTCGCGATCGGGCGGCGGGAAGTCGAAGTCGATCGCCAGGAAGCGCTGCCGGGTCGAGGGCTTCAGGGTTTTAAGGATGTTCTGGTAGCCGGGATTGTAGGAGACCACCAGCATGAAGCTGACCGGCGCCTTGAGGACCTCCCCGGTTCGATCCAACGGCAGGATGCGCCGGTCGTCCGTCAGGGGATGGAGCACGACAGTGACGTCCTTGCGCGCCTCCACCACCTCGTCGAGATAGCAGACCCCGCCATCGCGCACCGCGCGGGTCAGCGGGCCGTCGAGCCACACCGTCTCGCCGCCCTTCAGCAGATAGCGGCCGGTAAGATCGGCCGCCGTCAGGTCGTCGTGGCAGGCCACCGTGTGCAACGGCAGGCCGAGCTTGGCCGCCATGTGGGCGACGAAACGGGTCTTGCCGCAGCCGGTCGGCCCCTTGAGCAGCAAGGGCAGGTTATTGCGGTAGGCCGTCTCGAAGACCGCGCACTCATCCGCCGTCGGGGCATAAAAGGGAAGGGGGCTTGCGCCCCCTTCTTTGATATCGAGAGCAGCCATGGTCATGCGAGCCTCACTCGGCCGGCACCGCGCCCGCCGTTTCGCCAGGTGCTACGATCTCGCGCCGCGGCACCGCTAGAGCATAGATGAAGAGCAGAGCGCCCACCACCACCGCCACGCCGGAGCCGAGCCGCATCCAGTAGAACAGCGCGAGCTGCTCCTGCACGCTCATGAAGTCCTCGCCGTTGACCCGCTGCAGGTGGGTCTGGATGGTGCCGGCGAAGGTGAGCGTGAAGGTCATGAAGGCCATGCCGCCCGACATGAGCCAAAAGCTCGCCATGTTCATGACCTGATTGTAGGGCTCGCGGCCGCGCAGATAGGGGAAGGCGTAGGTCATGATCGCCAGGTTGAGCGAAACATAGGCGCCGAAGAAGGCGAGATGACCATGGGCCGCGGTCACCTGGGTGCCGTGGGTGTAGTAGTTCACCGGGGACAGGGTGTGCATGAAGCCCCAGACGCCGGCGCCGAAGAAGGCCAGGGTGGCGCAGCCGAGGGCCCAGAGCAGCGCCGCCTTGTTGGGATGGTCGCGGCTCCCCTTCCAGACCATGACGAAGGCGAAGACGACCATGGCGAAGAAGGGGATGACCTCCAGGGTGGAGAAGATCGAGCCGATCCACTGCCAGTAGGCGGGCGTGCCAATCCAGTAGTAGTGGTGGCCGGTGCCGAGCAGCCCGGTGAAGAGCGAGAGGGCGACGATGACGTAGAGCCACTTCTCCACCACCTCCCGGTCGACGCCGGTCAGCTTGAGCAGGAGGAAGGCGAGGACGGCAGCCATCACCAGCTCCCAGACGCCTTCGACCCAGATGTGCACGACGTACCACCAGTAGATCTTGTCGACGGTCAGGTTGTCCGGGTTGTAGAGAGCGAAGAGGAAGAAAAGCGCGACGCCCCAGAGGCCGAGCAGCAGCACGTTGGAAACCGCGGTCTTGCGGCCCTTCAGCACCGTCATGGTGACGTTGTAGAGGAACATCAGCGCGGCGACGACGATGCCGAGCTTGACCCACAGCGGCTGCTCCAGGAACTCGCGGCCCTCGTGGATCCGGAAGAGGTAGCCGATCACCGCGCCCGAGGCGCCGACCATCAGCAGGATGAGCTGGGCATAGGCCAGTTTCGGCGACTCGATGTCACGCTCCGCCTCCTCGGGGATCAGGTAGTAGGCCGCGCCGAAGAAGCCGAGCAGCAGCCAGACCACCAGCGCGTTGGTGTGGATCATGCGCGCGATGTTGAACGGCAGCAGCTCGGACAGGAAGTTGGGGTCGACGTAGATATAGCCGACGACCAGGCCGAAGGTGACCTGCGCGGCGAAGAGGACGAGCGCGCAGGCGAAGTAGGCGAGCGCTATCTTCTGGGTCGGGTATTTCATCGAGGCTCTCCCGCGTCTTGCCGATCAGCCCGCGTCGTTCGGCGGCCAGTTCTGGGTGTCGATCTTCGAGACCCATTCGAGGAAGGCGATCAAGTCGTCGAGCTCCTGGTCGGAGAAGTTGAAGTTCGGCATCTGCCGCCGGCCCTCGACGCCGGAGGGCTGGGAGACCAACCAGGCCCTCAGCGTCTCGCGCGCGCCTTCCGGGTCGTCCAGGCCGCCGTAGCGCACGAAGACGTTGCCGACCTCGGGCGCGAAATAGGCCCCCTCGCCGAGGATGGTATGGCAGTTGATGCAGGAATGCTTTTCCCAGACGCGCTTCCCGGCGGCGACCGACTCGGTCAGCTGGTCGTTGTTGGTCGAGGTGTTGAGCGCGTAGAGATGGCTATGCACCGTCAACCCGACGAAAATCACGAGGAAAAAGAGCGACCCGCCGTAAAAGATGTTGCGGGCCTGAGTCTTGGTCAGCCCTTCGTTCATCGGCCTCTCCGCAGTGACTGTCCAACCACGCTAGCGAAGCTAGAGACGAACGCGGGGCGGCTACTTGACCGTCGTCAAGCGTCGGGAAATTAGTTCGCGAGGGGCGCGGCGCCGGCGTTCCGACAGGGGAAACTGCGCCGAACGCATCACCAGAAAAGTATGTGCCCGACCCGAGAGATAGGTGACAGATCGTACCGGAGACATGGGTGACACTTTGCGCCTTTGGGCGGGAGGTGTTGATGCCATGGAAGGAGACTTCGGTAATGGAGGAACGCCTGCGATTTGTCGCCCGTCTGCTTGAAGGCGAGGCCATGAGCGATGTCTGCCGGTCTTTCGGGATATCCCGAAAGACCGGCTACAAGATCTTCAACCGCTACAAGGAGCACGGCCTCGAGGCGCTGTGCGACCGCTCGCGGCGGCCGGTGCGCTACGCCAACCAGCTGCCCGAGCCGATCGAGCGGATGATCGTGCGGCTCAAGAAGGAAAAACCCCACTGGGGCGCCAGGAAGATCAGGGAGCTGCTGGTCAGGCGCTTGGCCGGCGAGGTCCGGATCCCCGCCAAGAGCACGGTCCATGCCGTGCTCGACCGCCACGGCCTGGTCAAGCGCGCGCGCCAACGGCGCAACAAGGCAAAGGGCACGGCGCTTTCCGCCGGCACCGCGCCGAACGATCTCTGGTGTGCCGACTTCAAGGGCGAATTCAAGCTCGGCAATCGTCAATACTGTTACCCACTGACCGTCACCGACCAGGCCTCGCGCTACCTGCTGATGTGCGAGGCCCTGGAGTCAACCAAGGAAGCCAACGCCTTCACCGCCTTCCAGCGGCTCTTCGAGGAACGCGGCCTGCCCGGCGCCATGCGAACCGACAACGGCCTGCCCTTCGCCAGCCCAAACGGCCTCTACAACCTCTCAAAGCTCTCCGTCTGGTGGCTCAGGCTCGGCATCGACATCGAACGCATCAAGCCAGGACACCCCCAGCAGAACGCACGCCACGAGCGCATGCACCTGACCTTGAAAAAGGAAACCACCAGACCGCCCGGCGCAAACAGCCTGCAGCAGCAGGCCCGCTTCGATGACTTCCTGAGCGAATTCAACACCGAAAGACCCCACGAAGCGCTTACAATGCGGTGCCCCGCCGAGGCCTATCGGCCCTCAAGCAGACCCTATCGCGGCCTCCCCGAGCTCGAATACCCGCTCCATGACCGCGAGGCCATCGTCACAGCCTGCGGGCGCATCTGTATGCACCGAAAGAAAATCAACGTCTCGACCGTCATGGCCGGACAAAAACTCGGAATCAAGGAGGTCGACGACGGAATCTGGATCGTCAGCTTCATGCACTACGACCTGGGATACATCGACCTCGAGCAGAAAACTCTGCAAACTGTCGAAAACCCCTTCGGCCCGAAGGTGTAACCCATGTCTCCGGTACAAAGTGTTACCTATGTGTCCGGGCCGGACAATGACCGAAATGGTGCCGCCTGTAGGACTCGAACCTACGACCCCCGCATTACGAATGCGATGCTCTACCAACTGAGCTAAGGCGGCCCAAGGGCGTCGCGTGAAAGCGCGGCGGAAAATAGACCGAAGGGCGGAGCCGCGTCAACGGCGGCCGCCAGTCCATAGCTGGGATCAGGGGATCGCCTTGTCCAGGTCGCGGCGCGGGGTCTCGCCGGCCGGGACCAGGGCGCCGCGCCCGGGCTCGGCCTCGATGGTCGGCGGCTCGCCGTCCGGCGCGGCCAGGGCGTCGGGCGAAACCCGCACGGCGCGGCGCCAGGAGAGCGAATCGAAGGCATTGCAGGCGCCGCAGTGGGCCGACCAGCGCTCGGCGATGGCACCGCAGCTGCCGCAGACCCAGGCGGGATCGCGCCGCGCCGAGGCGGCGCGGACCAGCCAGGAGCGGGCCTTGGCGGCGTCGCCGTACTCCAATTCCTCGAGCCGGGCCATGGCGCGGCAGACCGCCTCGCTCGGCTCGCCGTCCGCGGACTCGGCCTCCTGGGCCTTCATGGCCGCGCTCAGGTAGCGCCGGGCCTCGCCCCAGAGCTTGGCGTCGAGCGCCGCCTCGGCGAGCGCCAGCTTGCTGGCCTCGTGATCCGGTTTGCCTGCGGTCAGGCGCTTGATCTTCTCGAAGCGCGGCAGCGCCTCGCCCGGCGCGAGCACGCGGTAGAGCCGCAGCAGATCGGGGTGCGGGGTGCCGGCCCAGGCGCGCTCGATCAGACGCTCGGCCTCGCCGGGCCGCCCGGCGTCGATCAGCGTCTCGGCCAGCAGAATCGTGGCGGGCACCAGGCCGGGCGCCAGCTTGAGCGCCGCGCGCGCCCGTTTCTGCGCCGTCGCCGTGTCGCCCGAGCGCCGGGCCGCCTCGGCCTGCTGCAGAAGGACCACGGCCTGCTTGCGCTCGCCCTCGGGCGCCGGCAGGGCCTTGTAGCGGACCGCCTGCTTGAGCGCTTGCTGCGCGCCTTCCAGGTCGCCGGTCGCCTGGGTCAGGTCGAACAGCGCGGTCAGCACCCAGGCCGTCTTCGGGCGCATGGCGTGGGCCCGGCGGACGAAGTCGAGCGCCGCTTCCTGGTCACCCTCGCGCAGGGCCTGCATGAGACAGCCGCGCAGACCGAGAAAGCGGGTTTCGTCGCTCTCCAGCATGGCGTGGAAATAGCGCTTGGCCGCCTGGTCGTCGCCCTCGAGCTGGGCCGCCTGGGCGGCCAGCAGCAGGGTGAGCGGCGGCTCCTCCTTGAGCACCTCGGCCTTGCGCGCCCACTTGCGCGCCTCTTCCTTGTCGCCCGCGGCGACCGCGACCATGCCCTGAGTCAGCGCCTTGTAGCCGCGCCGGCGCCGGCCTTCGCGGAACGAGCGGCCGATGCTGCCCGGCGCGTCCATGAAGAGGCGCCAGTAGCGGTAGCCGATGGTCGCCAGCACGGCGACCAGGAAGACCGCCAGCACGAGGATGCCGACCGCGGTCTCGATGCGGTAGCCCATGAAGTCGATCGAGACCTGGCTGGGCTGGTAGGCGAGCCAGACCGCGACGGCGACGACGACCGCCAGCTTGGCGATGTAGAGGAGCGCGCGGCCCATGGCTCAGCCGGCCTCCGCCAGGCGGTCGACCGCCAGGATTCCGAGATCGACCAGCGCCGCCTCGCCCGCCAGGCGGGCTTCGGCCTGTTCCTTCCACGCGGCCGCCGCTTCGGCCGCCGCCCCTTCGAGCGCGGAGAGCTGGGCGAGCGCGCCGGCCAGGTCGCCGTCGCGCAGGCGGGCTTCGGCCCGCGCCACCACGGCGCCCGGGCCCTCGCCCTCGACCTCGCCGACCGGCCGGACGGTCACCACGCCCGAGAGGCTGCGCCACGCGCCGGCGAGCAGTCCCTCCTCGTCGCCTCCCGGACCGGCGGCGACCACGGCGCGGGCCACGGGGCCGAAGGCTTCGGCCAGGGCGGCCGGGGTCGGCAGGCCGGATCCGGCGTGGGCCTCGAGCGGGCCCAGCAGGCCGAGCATCTCGGCGTCGTCGCCGATCGCCTGGCGCAGGCCGGCCAGTTCCTCGCCGTAGGCGGCGCCGCGGCTGAAGCTGTCGCGCAGCTGCACCAGCGACAGCATGATCGCCACGTCGCGCGCGGCGGCCGGGGTCTGCTCGCTCAGCGCCTCGACCGTCATGCCGAGGCGGTCCAGGTCGCTGAGCCGCGCCTCGAGCACCGCCGCCCGGGCGTCCAGGTCCTCGAGCTCGGCGCTCACCTCGGCGTCCAGCGCGTTGACCGCTTCCCGCGCCCCCGCACCGGCCTCTCTGCGCTCCTCGAGCGCGGCGATCCGGGTCTCCAGCCCGCTCTCGCGCGACGCGACCTCCTCGAACTCGGCCCGCAGGCTCGCCACCACGGCCTCGGTATCGGCGCTGCCGCCCGCGGCCGGCGGCTGGGCCTCGAAACGCTCCTGCAGGCTGCGCAGGTTGGCGCCCTGGGTGTCCAGGGTGCTGTTGAAACGGTCGAGGCGCTGCGACAGGGCGGCCACGGCCGCGTCGTCGACCACCGGGCCGCCGGCAACCGGCGGATCGAGGATCGGCAGCCACTGTCCGCGGCTCATGACCGCGCCGCCGAAGCCGAGCGAGACCGCCACGGCGCCGAGCAGGAAAGCCACGATCCAGCCCGGTCCGCGCGCCGGTTCCGGCGTGGATGAGGGCGGGGGCTTCGGCCCGGAGGCGGGCAGCGGCGAGGCGGCCGGCCGCTCCGGCTTCTTTTCCTGGGGTCCCTGAGGTCCTTGAGCTTTCGGGGCGGCCTCCCCCGGGGGCTTCGCCGGGCTCGTGCGCAGGCGCTCTCGCGCCGTGCCGGCGGGGCTGGCCGCGGGCAGGGCAGGCAGGTCGGGCGTGGCGCCGCTCTCGGCCTCCGCAGCGGCCTCGGACGGCGCCGGCTTGTCGAGGTCGAGGCCGAGCTCGGCGGCCGCGGTGCGGATCTCGGCGTGGCGGGAGGCGGGGATGGCGTCGCGCTCCTTCCAGCCCTGGACCGTGCTGACCGCGACGCGCAGCTTGGCCGCCATGGGCCGGATGCCGCCGAAGGCGGCGATCGCCGCCTGGGCGTCGTTGATCGGCTCGGCCGGCGCGCCGGCAAGTGGGTCGGAAGCGGGGGACTCGGATGCGGGGGAATCGCTAGCCTCGGGCGCGGAGGACTCGGGGGCGTCCGCCGCCTCGGGAGGCTGCTTGCCGGTCTGCGCCTCGGCGGCCTTCTGCTCGTTCTCGGTCGTCGCCTCGTCGGGCGCTTTTCCGGCGGGCAGTTTCCCAGAGCCGGGGGGCGGCCCGCCGGCCGCGCCGCCGGGGCCCGCCTTCCCGCCGTCGGGCGCGGCGCGATCTTCCTGTGACATCTCTACCCCTGGTCCCGCGTTCCGCCTTCCCAAGTCCTACAATTGACGCGCCCTGCCCTTCAAGGCAACGATTTCAAGCAGGCGAGCAGCGACCTCCGGTCGGACCGCCGGGCCACCGCCACGCGCCGCCACGGCAGCCCGCCGACCTTCTCCGCCACGGCCGCGCTGAGGCAGACCGCGCTACAGGCCCCGAGCGCGTCGGCCAGACCGTCCTCCGCCGTCAGCGTCACGAAGGTCTCGGCGCTGCGCGGCGAGAAGAGAAGAACCGCGTCAAGCCGTCCCGCGGCCAGGGCCTCGCGCACCTCTGGTGCGAAGCCGTCGGCCGCTACGGCTTTATAGAGAACCACCCGATGCAGGGTAAAGCCCGCCGCCACGAGGGCGCCTTTGAGGTCGCCCGCCAGGCTGGCCCCGGCGCCGTGGAACAGGGCGCCGTCGGCCGGCTGCAGGCGCGCAGTCACCAGGCGTGCCAGGTCTTCGACGTCGCCGGCCGCGCTCTCGACCGCCGCGAAGCCGGCGCGGCGCGCCTCCTCGGCGCTGGCGTCGCCGACCGCGAAGACCGGCAGGTCGCGCCGGGGGGTGAGCGCGGCCAAGGCGCGCACGCCGTTGGCGCTGGTGAAGAGCAGGGCCTGGACGCCGACGAAGTCGAGTGCCGGCGGGGGATCGGCCGGCTCGATCCGCAGCAGCGGCTGGATCAGGGTCTGGTGCCCCTCGGCCTCGAGGGCCGCGGCCAGCGGCGCGGCGTCTTCCCGGGGCCGGGTCACCAGGACCCGCATCACGCCAGGACCCGCATCACGAGAGGGCGGCGATGAAGTCCGGTCCCGCTTTTCCGCGCAGCTCCTCGCCGGCGTCGCGCCCCAAGGCCTCGGCCTCGGCGGCGGATCCCCGCCGTTCCGTGCGGTGGGACTCGCTGCCGTCGGGCAGCGCGATCAGCGCGCGCAGACGCAGGGAGTCGTCGCCGTTCAGCTCGGCGAAGGCGGCGATCGGCGTGCGGCAGGAGCCGTCGAGCACCGCGAGGCAGGCGCGCTCGGCGGTCACCCGGCGGCCGGTCGGCGGATCGTCCAGCGCGGCCAGCCAGGCCGCGGTCCGCGCGTCGTCCGTCCGCGCGGTCACGGTAATCGCGCCCTGGGCCACGGCGGGCAGCATCTCCTCGGGCGCCAGCACCGCCGTCGCCTCGGCCTCCTGGCCGAGCCGCCGGAGACCGGCCAGCGCAAGGAGCGTGGCATCGACCTCGCCGTCGGCCAGCTTGCGCAGGCGCGTGCCGACGTTGCCGCGCAGCGGCACGACCGTGACGTCGGGACGGGCCAGCAGCACCTGGGCCTGGCGCCGCAGCGACGCGGTGCCGACCACGGCGCCGGACGGCAGCTCGGCGAGGCTGCCGGCGTCTGAGCAGAAGAGCGCGTCGCGCGGGTCCTCGCGCGGCAGGACCGCGCCGATCTCAAGGCCGTCGGGCAGCCAGGTCGGCAGGTCCTTCATGGAGTGGACCGCGATGTCGATTTGCCGGTCGAGCTGCGCCTCGTCCAGCTCCTTGACGAAGAGGCCCTTGCCGCCGATCTCGGCCAGGGTGCGGTCCTGGATCTTGTCGCCGCTGGTGCGGATCACGACGATCTCGACCGCGCCCTCGGCGGCGAGCTCGGGGTGGGCCTCGCCGAGGCGGCGGCGCACCTCCTCGGCCTGAACCAGGGCGAGCGGGCTGCCGCGCGTGCCGAGCTTGAGAAGCGGTGTGGTCATGGCGGAACAGCTTTAGGCCCGCAGGGGGTGACGCGCAAGGAATCTGGCGCCGCCCCGGGCAACAAGCTAGGGTCCTGGTCGAGAAACTCCGACGACCAGTCTATCGCCGGTAATCCTGCGATCAGGCCTCCTCACCCTCCACGGCTGCGCCGCGGATCCTCCCTCTCCCCCAACTTGGGTGAGAGGGCTGGGGTGAGGGGGCGACGAGGCAGATCAACGGAACTTCGAAACCGGGACACTAGGGTCCGGCCATGATCGTGCTCGGGATTGAAACAAGCTGCGACGAGACGGCGGCGGCGGTGGTCGACGAGACCCGGCGCATCCGCTCCAACCTCGTCCTGTCGCAGCTGGACCAGCACCGGCCCTTCGGCGGCGTGGTGCCCGAGATCGCGGCGCGCAGCCACCTCGACCATCTCGACAGCCTGGTCGCCCGAGCCCTCGACGAAGCCGGGGTCGGCTTCGACGCGCTCGACGGCGTTGCGGCGACCGCCGGCCCGGGACTGATCGGCGGCGTCTTCGTCGGCGTCATGACCGCCAAGGCCATCGCGCTGGCCCGGGGCCTGCCCTTCCTGGCGGTCAACCACCTGGAGGGCCACGCGCTGACCGCGCGCCTGACCGCCCCGCCTAACGAAGACCTCGGCTTTCCCTATCTGCTGCTCCAGGTCTCGGGCGGACACTGCCAGCTGGTCGCGGTCGAGGGCGTCGGCCGCTACCGCCGCCTGGGCACGACCATCGACGACGCCATCGGCGAGGCCTTCGACAAGGGCGCCAAGCTGCTCGGCCTGCCCTATCCCGGCGGCCCGGCGCTCGAGGCCGCGGCCGAGGGCGGCGATCCGGCCGGCTTCGACCTGCCCCGGCCCATGGTCGGACGCGATTCCCTGGACTTTTCCTTCTCGGGGCTCAAGACCGCGCTGCGCCACGCCGCGGTGTCGCGGGGGCTGGAGGGCGCCGGCGCCGGCGCGCCGGGCGTGGCCGACCTGGCCGCCGCCTTCCACGAAGCGGTCGGCGACGTGCTGGTCGACCGCTGCCGGCGGGCGCTCGCCCGCTTCCGGGACGACTACGGCGCGGCCGGCCCCCTGGTGGTCGCCGGCGGGGTCGCGGCCAACCGCTACCTGCGCGGCCGGCTCCAGGGCCTGGCCGAGGCGGAGGGCACGCGCCTGGTGGCGCCGCCCGCCAAGCTCTGCACCGACAACGCGGCCATGATCGCCTGGGCCGGGCTGGAGCGCCTGCGCCTCGGCCACCGGGACCCGCTCGATTTCGCGCCGCGGCCGCGCTGGCCGCTGGAGGAGACCGCCCTGGCGAGCGCGCCGGAACCCGTGTCGTGAGCGGCGGCGGCACCGGCATCCACCGGGTCGGCATCCTCGGCGCCGGCGCCTGGGGCACGGCGCTGGCCCACGTGCTGGCCCAAGGGGGCCGCGACGTCCTGCTCTGGGCGCGCCGCGGCGAGCTGGCGGAGGCGATCAACGCGACCCACGTCAACGCGCCCTACCTGCCCGCGGTGACCCTGTCCCCCGCGCTGCACGCCACCAGCCGTCCGGAGGATCTCGCCCCCTGCGAGGTCCTGCTGCTGGTGACGCCGGCCCAGCACATGCGCGCCATCGCCGCGCGCTTCGCGCCCCTGATCGGGGGCGACACGCCCCTGGTTCTCTGCTCCAAGGGCATCGAGCAGGCCGGCGGCGCGCTGATGACCGAGGTCGCCGCCGAGGTCCTGCCCGGGCGGCCGCTCGCCGTGCTCTCCGGGCCGACCTTCGCCATCGAGGTGGCGCGCGGTCTGCCCGCGGCGGTCACCCTGGCAGCCGACGACCAGGCGCTCGGCGCCGCGCTGGTCGAGACCCTGGGCAGCCGCCGCTTCCGGCCCTACCTGAGCGACGACCCGGTCGGGGCCGAGGTCGCCGGCGCGGTCAAGAACGTGATCGCGGTCGCCTGCGGCATCGTCGCCGGGCGGCGCCTGGGCGACAACGCGCGCGCGGCGCTGATCACAAGGGGCCTGGCCGAGATCGGCCGCCTGGCGGTCGCCAAGGGCGGCCGGGCCGAGACCCTGATGGGCCTCTCCGGGCTCGGCGACCTGACCCTGACCTGCTCGGCCATGCAGTCGCGCAACTTCTCGCTGGGCGCCGCGCTCGGCGAGGGCCGCACGCTCACCGAGATCATGGCCGAGCGGCGCAGCGTCGCCGAGGGCGTGCACTCGGCCGCCGCCCTCACCGCGCTGGCGGCGCGCCTCGGCGTGGAGATGCCGATCTCCGCCGCGGTCGACCAGGTGCTGAACCACGGGGCCGACATCGACCAGACGATCGAGGGTCTGCTGGCCCGGCCGTTCCGCGCCGAGAGCACATGACGATCAACAGAGGGGGAAAGCCGTGTTCTTCATCGTCCTGACCACCGACAAGCCCGACTCGGCCCAGATCCGCGCCGACAACCGCCCCGAGCACCTTGATTACCTGAAGAGCTTCGGCGCGCAGCTGGTCGCCGGCGGCGCCACGCTGACCGACGACGGCGAGGGCATGACCGGCAGCTTCCTGCTGGTCGACATGGCGGACCGCGCCGCGGTCGAGGCCTTCGCCGCGGGCGACCCCTTCGCCAAGGCCGGCCTCTTCGCGACGACCGAGATCCGCCGCTGGCGCAAGGTGATCTTCAACCCGCCGGCGGATTAGACTCCAAGGCTCGAATTGCCGGGCTGGTTTCGTTACTTATAAACCGCTTTCACCTTCGGAAGATCGGCCCGCGATGCCGATTCCGATCATGGATCGATGATCCGACACGATGCCGGGCTGGAATTACACGGTCGCGCTGGCCACCTTGATCATCGCCTTTTGCACGCTTCTCGACTGGCTGGTGAGTCGATCGGAGGAGGAAAGGGCAAGAGCGCAGCTGACCGAACTCTTCGTCAGACTCGACGACTATCGCTTCCGGCCTGCGATCGCGGCCCTCCAAGCGTACTTCAACCGGCTGTTCTCTGCCATTTATGGCGCGCGCTTGCGGTCGTGGCGGTTTTTCGCCGCTTCGGCGCTTTCCTCCTACTTCGCGATCGGTCTGGTGGCTATCCTGTTCCTGGCCACGGGCCGTTTCGGCGAAGAAGGCATCGCAAACGACGTCTTTCAGGCCATGATCGGCATGTCGCTCTTCGTCAACGTCTGGGTCGATATCGCCTCGCTTGCGGAAACCCGGTGGATTTTGCGCCAAGCCGAAGGCAAGTCCCTGGCCACCCTGATCCTGTTCCTACTCTTAGATCTGGTGTTTAGCGCGCTCTTGTACCTAGTGCCGTTCTATCTGCTGATGTCGCTGGGCGAGGGCGTTTTCGTGCCGCTCGGCGAAGTGGCGCGCGACGTCTTCTCCCTCTCCGAAACGACCGAGCCGCACATTCAGGTCATGTTCTTCTCGTCCTTCTTCGCCAGCGCCATGTTCTATGCCTTCATGATCTTCGCGTTCCTGGCTTGGCTGCTCGGCTTGGCCAAGTCGCGCTTGCTGATCGTGATCGAAAAGCTGGAGTCGTCCAATCATCTCTTTAAATCTCTCGGTGGACTGTTGACCGCCATTCTCGGCGTGGCGAAGGGGCTACAAGAGATTCTGTAGTTGCAAGATCCAGCCCAGCCCAAAGCTCACCGCCGACCGCGAGAATGATCACTTCTTAGTCGCTTTGCGTGATTTTTGGGCATTGCGCCGATTCCAGAATCGGCGCAGGCTTTTCAGCGCGATTTCCTGGGGACGGGTCGCAGCGGGCCGCCAAGAGCCCGCGATCGGCCCGGGCTTCCGGCAAGACCCGCGGCCGAGCGGGCCGCGAAAACACAAAGGAGGGGGGTTATGGACACCGATATCGGTGCGCTCACGGTCATCTTCACCGAATTCTACTACTGGGTCACGGTTCCCTTGATGTTCCTGATCCACGTCGGGTTCTGCATGTACGAGGTGGGCGCGACCCGGCGCAAGAACCACCTGCACACCCTGATGAAGAACACGATGCTGATCCCGCTGGTCACCATCACCTTCTTCTTCTTCGGCTGGTGGATCTACTTCGCCTTCCCCAACGGTCCCGGCATCACCGGCGGCCTTACGGAGAGCTCGAACGCCGTGCCCTGGGGCGAGCTGATGGGCACCCACCTCGGCGGTCCCGGCGTCAACGACCCGCAGGCGGTCGGCTACGGGGCGGAGCTGGGCAACAGCTTCTGGGCCCGACTGAACGGCGTGTTCTGGGCCGCCTTCCTGCTGTTCTCCTGGACCGCGGCCTCGATCGTGTCCGGGGCGACCATCGAGCGGATCCGGCCCTCGGCCTTCTGGATCCTCGCGGTCGTGATCGGCTCGTTCACCTGGATCATCGACGCGGCCTGGGGCTGGCACCCCGACGGCTGGATGGTGACCCAGCTGGGCTATCACGACGCCTACGCGTCCGGCGTGATCCACGCGATCGCCGGCGGCTTCGCGCTCGGCGTGATCGTTCCCCTGGGCGCGCGCATCGGCAAATTCGCGCCCGACGGCACGCCCCGGAACATCAACCCCCACAACAAGTGGCTGGTGACGATCGGGCTGTTCCTGATCTACACCGGTTTCTGGGGCTTCTACGTGGCCTGCAACGTGCCGCTGATCGATCACGGGACGCTCGGCGGCGCCGAAGGCAAGGTGAACTTCACCGCGACCACGATCTACCTGACCCCGACAACCCTGTCGGCGATCGTGTTCAACTTCCTCATGTCGCTGTCGGGCGGCCTGCTGGCCGGCTACATCGTCTCCAGGGGCGAGGCCTTCTGGACCTATTCCTGCGGACTCGCGGGCGTGATCACGGCCTCGGCCGGTAACGACCTCTATCACCCGATCCAGGCCATGCTGATCGGCGCGGTGGGCGCGTTCTGCGCCTACAAACTGCACTTCTGGGTCGAGCGGCGCTTCAAGATCGACGACCCGGTGGGCGCGATCGCAGTGCACGGCTACGCCGGCTTCATCGGCCTGGTCATCGCCGGATTCGTGCTCTGGGGCCACCCGGCCACGGCCGCCTACCACGAGAATGTCGCGGTGATCACCCCCTGGGGGCAGTTCGCTGGGGCCTGCATCATGTTCATCGTGCTCGGCTTCATCCCGGCCTACATCGTGGCCTCGATCCTGAAGGCCATGGGACGGCTCCGGGTGCCCGAGAGCGTCGAGCTCGTCGGACTCGACATGAGCGCCGAGTTCGCCGAGGAGGTCGACGCGATCGAGATTTCCGAAGCCGATGTCGCCGAGGCCAAGCGCCTCGGACTGCTTTCGTGACGGGAGGATGAACCATGTCGACGACAATCGTTGAAACCTGGAGCGGGGCGGACCTGTCCCAGCTCGGCCCGATCTATCCCATGGTCGGGACCGAGTTCGTGCTGTTCCTTCTCGGACTCGCCTTCTGGATCGGCTTCCACGTCCTGCAGTCCAGGATCGAGAGCCGGGAAATGGAAGAGGACGACAAGGCGGCACGAACGCCGGAACGCCTGAAGCGGGTGTTCTCCGCCGAAGCCGAGGAGTAGCGCGTCCTTTTGGCCGGAAGGCCGGTCCGTCCGGCCCTTCGGGTCCCCATTGGCGCAGCAGCGTCCGCCAGCCGGGCCTGCTGCGCCTTTTCTTTGCGCGGTATCCGAGGAGACCTCGGCTTGACGGTCGGACTTGATTTCCAGGCGCGCGAGAGCCGATATGACAGCCTGACCGAAGAACGTGGGAGGAGAAGCCGCCATGGCCTATTGGCTGATGAAGTCGGAGCCGGGGACCTGGTCCTGGGACGACCAGGTGCGCGACGGCACGGCCGAGTGGGACGGCGTGCGCAACCACCAGGCGGCTGCCAACATGAAGGCCATGAAGATCGGCGACCAGGTCTTCTTCTACCACTCGGTCAACGAGAAGCAGGTGGTCGGCATCGCCGAGGTGGTGAAGGAGTACTACCCCGACCCGACCGACGCCTCGGGCCGCTTCGGCATGGTCGACATCAAGGCCATCAAGCCCATGGCGAGCCCGGTGACCCTGGCCCAGATCAAGGCCGAGCCACGGCTCCACGACCTGGCTCTGGTGCGTCAGTCTCGGCTCTCGGTCATGCCGATCGACGAGGATTCGTGGAAGCTGATCTGCCGGATGGGCGACACGGCCCCGTGAGCGAAGCGCTAGCCCTCTGCCGGCTGGACGAGATCGAGGACGGCGAGGGCCGCGGCTTCACCCTGGGCGAGGGCATCGACGCGACCGACCTCTTGGTGGTGCGCCAGGGCGAGAAAGTCTACGGCTACCTCAATTCCTGCCCCCACGCCGGCACGCCCCTGGACTGGGTGCCGGACCGCTTCCTGAACGGCGACGGCAGCCGCCTGATGTGCCACACCCACGGCGCGCTGTTCCGGATCGAGGACGGCTTCTGCACGGCCGGCCCCTGCGCGGGCGACAGCCTGACTCCCGTCGCGGTCGCGGTCGACCCGGGCGGCCGTGTTGTGCTGATCGGCCCTGCGGAGGCGGGCTGAAGGTCTGCCGGGAAGGCTTGCGGGGGCTCGTCGCGTCCTCGTTTCGCCGCCTTGTTTTGGCTCGGAAATCCGACAATAATCTTGACCTTGCGCAGGGACAGAACCGCGCCGATCAGGTCCAATCGAGGCCGGTCGAGGAACAAGGGGGATCGCCAGCATGTTCGAAGTTCAAGTCCATCCGGTTTCCGAAGACTGGGCCAAGCGGGCCTGGACGAATGAAGCGGGCTATTTCAAGGATTACGAGCGGTCGGTCACCGACCCCGAGGGCTACTGGGCCGAAGAGGGCAAGCGGATCGACTGGTTCAAGCCCTACAGCAAGGTCAAGGACGTCAACTACGGCCCCGGCGACGTCCACATCCGCTGGTACTACGACGGCACGCTGAACGCCGCCTACAACTGCCTGGACCGGCACCTGGAGAAGCGCGGCGACCAGGTCGCGATCATCTGGGAAGGCGACGATCCGGGCGACGACAAGAAGATCACCTACCGTGAGCTCCACGAGGAGGTCTGCCGCCTGGCCAACGGGCTCCTCTCGATCGGCGCCAAGAAGGGCGACCGGATCACGATCTACATGCCGATGATCCCCGAGGCCGCGGTCGCCATGCTGGCCTGCGCCCGGATCGGCGCGATCCACTCGGTCGTGTTCGGCGGGTTCTCGCCCGACGCGCTGGCCGGACGGATCCACGACTGCGACTCCAACATCATCATCACCGCCGACGAGGGCGTCCGCGGTGGCCGCAAGGTCCCGCTCAAGAAGAACTCCGACGCGGCGATCGAGCGCACCTCGAGCATCGAGAAGTGCGTCGTGGTCAAGCGCACCGGCGGCGACGTCGCCTGGAGCGACGGGCGCGACGTCTGGTACCACGACCTGATTGCAGAGGCCTCGCCCGAGCACAAGCCGGAGGAGATGAACGCCGAGGACCCGCTGTTCATCCTCTACACCTCCGGCTCGACCGGAACGCCCAAGGGCGTGCTGCACACGACCGGCGGCTACATGGTCTACGCCTCGATGACCCACCAGTACGTCTTCGACTACCACGAGGGCGACATCTACTGGTGCACCGCCGATGTCGGCTGGGTCACGGGACACAGCTACATCCTCTATGGGCCGCTGGCCAACGGCGCCACCACGCTGATGTTCGAGGGCGTACCGAACTATCCGGACTTCGGGCGGTTCTGGCAGGTCTGCGACAAGCACAAGGTCAACACCTTCTATACCGCGCCGACCGCGATCCGCGCGCTGATGCGCGAGGGCGACGACCCGGTCAAGAGCACCAGCCGGTCCACCCTGCGCCTTCTGGGCTCGGTCGGCGAGCCGATCAACCCCGAGGCCTGGGAGTGGTACTACCAGATCGTCGGCGACGGGCGCTGCCCGATCGTCGACACTTGGTGGCAGACCGAGACCGGCGGCATCCTGATCACCCCGCTGCCGGGCGCGACGCCGCTCAAGCCGGGCTCGGCGACGCGGCCCTTCTTCGGCATCAAGCCGCTGATCGTCGACAACGAAGGCAAGCCGCTGGAGGGCGCGACCGAAGGCAACCTCTGCATCGCGGACTCCTGGCCGGGCCAGATGCGCACGGTCTACGGCGACCACGAGCGCTTCATCCAGACCTACTTCTCGACCTATCCCGGCCGCTACTTCTCCGGCGACGGCTGCCGCCGCGACGAGGACGGCTACTACTGGATCACCGGTCGGGTCGACGACGTGATCAACGTCTCGGGCCACCGCATGGGCACGGCCGAGGTCGAGAGCGCGTTGGTCGCGCACGACAAGGTCGCCGAGGCGGCCGTGGTCGGCTATCCCCACGACATCAAGGGCCAGGGCATATACGCCTATGTCACCCTCAACGTCGGCGAGGAGCCGACCGAGGAGCTGCGCAAGGAGCTGGTCCAGTGGGTCCGCAAGGAGATCGGGCCGATCGCCTCGCCGGACCTGATCCAGTGGGCGCCCGGCCTGCCCAAGACCCGCTCGGGCAAGATCATGCGGCGCATCCTCCGGAAGATCGCCGAGAACGACTACTCGAACCTGGGCGACACCTCGACCCTGGCGGACCCGGGCGTGGTCAACGAGCTGGTCGACAACCGCATGAACCGGGCCTGAGCTTTCGAAACGGTCCTGAGTTACGGTCCTGAACTGGCGCGGGCCGGGCGATCGCCCGGCCCGCGCTCGTTCTAGAGCAGATCCGGGCTTGATGAATCGCTAAAGGCGATTCGTCAAACCCGGCGAATCTGCTCTAACTCAATGATGTAGATCGGATTCACATGTTTAGACGTAAGCAGGATCGGCTTCCGTCTAAACATGATCCGATCTACACGCCCTTCGTCACCAGGCGCTGGCCGCTGCCGCGCCGATTGAAGCCCGCCGCGATCTCCAGCACCTGGTCGTCCTCGACCGTGTCGCCGGGCATGGGCACCAGGGCGAGTGGATTTGGATCGGTCGCGTCGGACGGCGTGCCGACCCGGCGGTAGGTGGTCCGCCAGCGCTTGCGGTCGACATCGCACAGACAGTAGCCGCGGAACAGGCCGTTGAAGAACTCGATCTGCGGGTTCTTCGCGGGCAGGCCCGCCTTGACGATGCCGTCGATCGGTCGCGGGTCGAGAGCCGCGAAGGTCGAAGAGATCGCGGTGCAGACGAACTCGGCCGCCAGGATGTCGGACTGGGGATCGTCGAAGTCCTTCAGCAGATTCGCGCCCCAGGCCGAGTGGATGTCGCCAGTCAGCACCACGGGGTTCGAGGGGCGCCTCTTGTCCAGGAAGCGGAAGATGCGATCGCGCGCCGCGCCGTAGCCGTCCCAGGCGTCGATGTTGAGGATGTCTGAGACCTGACTAAACAGGGGCTCCACGAAGGGCTGCTGCGCCGGCGGCACCGAGAAGAACAGCGTATCGACCAGGTTCCAGCGGGTCACCATGACCTGCTGCGCCAGCACGTTCCAGGTCGCCCGGCTGCGCCGCAGGCCCCGCTTCAGCCAGCGCTCCTGGCGTCCGCCGAGCATCTCGGCCGCGTCGCTCTCGATCGCGGGGTCGAACAGCGTCTCGCCGAGAATCGGCTCCAAAGCGGCGCTGTCGGGATCGGCCGAGCCGAAGCCGTCCTCGGCCGGCTGGTCGGTCCGGAACTGCCGCGTGTCGAGCACGAAGAGCGAGGCGAGGCGGCCAAAGTCGAGCCGGCGGTAGAGCTGGATCCGGTTGCCGCCGTCGCGCAGCCCGACGCCCGGCCCGTAGGGCATCGTCTCGTTCAGCACCTGGAAGGCGTTGCGGCGGCGCTGGAGGAACTCCTCGTCCTGAAACGGCGCGCCCTCCTCGGCGATCGGGCCGGCCACGTTGTTGTCGACCTCGTGGTCGTCCGGCGTGTGGACCACCGGAAAACGCGCTTCGGCGTCCTGCAGGTCCTGGTCGAGGCGGTAGAGCGCGTAGCGGTTGCGATAGTCCTCAACCGAGAAGATTTCCGGGCCGTTGTGCACCCGGCCCGGGTCGATGGGAGTCGAGGTCGGGCCGTCTTCATAAATGTAGTCGCCGACGTGGACTATGAAGTCGAGGTCCTGGCTGACGATGTCGCGGAAGGCGGTGTAGAAGCCCTGCTCATAGTTCTGGCAGGACACCAGGGCGAAGCGCATGCGCGCCGCACGGGCCCGCTGTCCCCCGTCGTCGAAGTCGCCCCCATCGTCGTCTTCCTCGAATTCGTGGCCGTCGTCGTCGAACTCGTGATCGTCGTCGCCGAGCGCCGGGAAGGTGCGGGTCCGGCCGATCCGGCTCGCTTCACCCAGGGCCTCGAAGCGGTAGTAGAGCCAGCGGTTTGCCGGCAGGCCGCCGGCCAGGACGCGCAGGGCGTGGCCGTTCTGCGGCAGGGCGACCGCCCGGCCGCGCCGGATGACCCGGAGCATGTCAGGATCGGTCGCGACCGCCCAAGTCACCGGCACGGGCTCCGGCGCCATGCCGCCGCCGTTGAGCGGGTCAGGTGCGAGGCGAGTCCAGAGCGTGACGTGGTGCGCGCCCGGGTCGCCCGAACCGACGCCCAGCGTGAAGAGCGGCGAAGAGCCCGACGCCCCGGCCGCCAGGCCCTTCAGGATCGCCGGCGCGGCAACCAGCCCACCGCCCACGGTGTAGAGAACCCGCCGCCTGGAAATCACCCTGCCATTCATCGGGACTTGCCTCTTCCTTTCCGATTCGAGCCAGCCACACTAGAGCCTAGCATCAGTGTCCCTTTGATTCATAAGTTCGACCACTCGAACTTATGAATCGGAACACTAGGACCGCCGCGAGTCAGTAGCATTGCATACGCGTGACGGTCTTGTGTTCCGCGGGCGGCCGGTCACGTCGATTTTATTGGGGACCGACCCGAAGCAAGCTAGGATCGCCAAGCAGCCGCATCAGGATGGAAGGATCGACGATGCTCCGCAAGTTCGCCTGCCACACGGCGGCGGTGGCGCTCGCCGCCGCGCTGCTGGCGGCCCCGGCCGCCGCCAAGGAGACCTATTACTTCGATCCGGGCCATACCGAGATCTTCTTCGGCTGGAGCCACGCGGGCGTGTCCATGCAGCACGGCGAGTTCACCAGGGCCAAGGGCAAGCTGATTCTCGATCCCGAGAACGTGGAGAACTCGAGCATCGTCGTCTCGATCGACACGAGCAGCGTCTCGACCGGGGTGCCCGCGCTGGACAAGCACTTGAAGGCCGCCGACTACCTGAACGTCGAGAAGTACCCGGAGATCACCTTCAAGAGCACGGCGGTGAAGCGCACCGGCGAGAAAACCGCCGATGTGACCGGCGACCTGACCATCCACGGCGTGACCAAGCCGGTCACCCTGCAGGTCGAACTGACCCACCGCGGCCCCCACCCGGTGGCCAAGTTCATCGACTACTACAGGGGCGACTGGGTGGCCTTCGCCGCCAGGACCGAGATCGACCACCTGGCGTTCAACGTCGGCAGCATCTCGACCGGCATGATCTTCATCGAGATCAACACGGAGATGATGGACCGCGAGAATTAGTCTCACGGTCAAGTAGAAGGGCCGGTCGTCTCTTGCAGACTGCCGGCTCTTTTCTGGCCAAGGCCTGTGGACATTTCATTCGTGTTTTGATAGACACTGCGTCCCGCGCTGAGGGCGGGAACCCTTTCGAAGGAAACGAGACCCCGATGAACGAGCAAGAAATGAGAATCATCGGGTCGGCCTGTTTCCGCGCCGGTTAGCCACCGCGTCTTTTCATGAGCGCCGCGGCCGACCGCCGGGCGCCGATCCTGAAATTTCAACCTTCGAGAACCGGCTGAGAACCATGCCGGTTTAATCCGCGCGTGCGCGTGGGCCCCGTCGCCCGTGCCGCTTCGGCGCGCGGAAGACGCTGGGCTATTGCCGTGAGTAGGAACGTTTTAAACAGCTGGGACGTGGAGCGCTTCATCGCGCAGGTCCGCGGGACCACCGAGAACCCGACCATCGGGCGCTGGCTCGACCGCGTCGCGCGTCGCTGGATCATCAAGGATTTCCCGGCGGCGGGCCGGGTCGTGCGGCTGCGCCGTCCGGCTGGCGAAGGCGGGAGCTTCGTGGACGTGGAGTGGCCCACCGACGCCGCCGAGGCCTGCAACCCGTGCTTCGAGACAACCTACGAAAGCCCGCACCCGGACTGGCTGGAAGCGGCGCTTCCGAATGGCGTCTACTGGATCGACATGGAAGGCCGGCTTGCCCAGGAGCTGGCGGTCGAACTGTCCGGTGTCCTAACCTATTTCAAGAGCCTCGATGCCGACAAACTCGGCCGCATCGAGCGGGTCGCCCTGCCCGACGCCGTGGCGCAGGCAAGGCGCTTCAGCGCGGACGCCAGGCGGTACACAGACCAGACTCTGGTCAGCTTCCCCGACGGTTTTCGCATCGCCCTCCTGGAGACCCCCGAGTCGCTCGCCCAGGAGGGCGCGCGGATGAACCACTGCGTGGCGAGCTATGCCGACTATCTCGGCAAGGGCATCGACATCCTTTCCCTGCGCGATCCTCAGGACCGGCCCCACGTGACCATGGAGGTCGAGGAAGGAAAATGGCTGGACCAGGTCAAGGGCAAGGCCAACGGCCCGGTGGCCGACACCTACAGACCGATGATCGAGTCGCTGATCGTGCAACTCGGCCTGTCGATTCGGGGCGATCAGGAGCTGGTCGGCATCACCAGCCGGTCGTTCCGTGCCGATGATCCCGAGAGCTGGCGACATCAGCCGCGGCTCGCACAGGAGATCCGACGGGAAATCTGCGGCCTGTCCTGCAACAGTCTCGATTCCGACGTCTTCTATGGCGATCTCAGGGCTTCCCTGAAAGACCTGGATAACGAGACCTGGTCCTGGTTGATCGAGCTCTTCCGTGGTCCGAATGGCGCGTTCGCCTGGCCGGAGCCCAGCAGTTCCTTCGAGATCGGCGCCGAGTGGTTCTTCGTGGCTGCAATTCGATTTCCCGGAAGCCTCTTCTGGCTGTTGGGGGACGACGCGCGTAGCCGTGCCTTGGAGCAGCAGATCCTCGAGGATCTGGAGAATCTCATCCTCTGCTTCTGTCGAGAAGACGACCGGACGCTCCTCTGCCATCGAGGGCACCTCCAGCATGTCCAGCGCGACATCGGGCACTTGCGCCGCACGCACGTTCAACGGGTGCGCCGGAACTACGAGCGGACCTGCCGGCGACTCGGCCGCCGGACGGTGAAGAAGATCCACTCGAAGCAGACACTGGCGCTCTGGAGCAAGAACGCCCAGAAGTTCGAGAAGCGCCTGCGCGATGAGAAAGGGACCTATCTCTGAGGCATCAGGTACTCAGCGCCTCGGCCAGATCCCGGGCCTTGGCCTCGATCTCCGCTTCCGGTACGCCGGCGTAGCCGAGCATGAGGCCGTTGTCGTTCGCCTGCTCCAGGTAGTAGGCCGAGAGCGGCCAGACCGTGATGCCGGCCGCCGCCGCGCGGTCCGCCATCTCCAGGTCGCTCATCCGTCCGGCCAGCGCCGGGGTCGGGCGGGCGACCAGGTGCATGCCGGCCTCGTCGGGCGCGACCGTCAGAAGCCCCGAAAGGTGGCGTCCGGCGGCGGCGACCAGGGCGGCCTGGCGCTCGGCGTAGAGCAGGCGCATGCGGCGCAGGTGGGCGGCGAAATGGCCCTCGTCGATGAAGTCGGCGAGCACCGGCTGGACAACCGCCGAGGGGTGGTCGTCGACCGCCCGCCGGGCCTGGGCGAAGGCCTCGGCGAGGTCTTCCGGGACCACGATGTAGCCCAGCCTGATCGAGGGGAACAAGACCTTGGAGAAGCTGCCGAGATAGATCACCCGGTCGCCGCCGGGCGGCTCGAGGCCCTGCATCGCCGTCAGCGGACGGCCGGCGTAGCGGAACTCGCTGTCGTAGTCGTCCTCCAGGATCCAGGCGTCGGCGCCGCGCGCCCAGTCGAGCAGCGCGAGGCGGCGGGCCAGGGTCATGGTGACGCCGAGCGGGTATTGGTGCGAGGGCGAGACGATCGCCAGGCGCGCGTCCGGCGCCCGCGCGACACCGGCCTCGAGCGAGAGACCCTCGCCGTCGACCGGTACTGGCACGATCTCGGCCCCGTTGGCGACCAGCGGTCCGCGCAGCCCCGGATAGCCGGGTTCCTCGATCCAGACCCGGTCACCGGGATCGAGCAGGAAGCGCGCCGTCAGGTCGAGGCCCTGCTGGGCGCCGCTGGTGATGATCACCTGCCCGGCGCTGCAGTCCAGAGCCCGCACCGCCCGGAGATAGTTGGCGATGGCGCGGCGCAGCGGCGGGTAGCCGGCCGGGTCGCCGTGGGCCAGGAGATCGCGCGGCGGCCGGCGCCAGACCCGCGCCAGCGCGCGGGACCAGAGCTCGAAGGGAAAGCTCTCGACCTCGGGGAAGCCGGGTGAGAAGGCCCGGTGGCGTGGGCCCCGCGAGACCGGTGGCGCCAGCAGGGCCCGGCCGCGCCGCGACAGAGCGGCGCTTCGGCGGTCCGCCGGCGGCGCGTCCCGCCCGGGCCGGGCGGAGAGAAGCTCTTCCGGCAGCACCTGGGACACGTAGGTGCCGGAGCCGAGCTGACCCTCGAGATAGCCCTCGCTGTAGAGCTGGTCGTAGGCGCCGACCACGGTGTTGCGCGAGCAGCGCAGCTCGCGCGCCAGGCCGCGCGACGAGGGCAGGCGGGTGCCCGGCGCGAGGCGTCCGGCAAGCACCGCCTCGCGCACCTGGCGGTAGAGCTGGCGCTGCAGGGGCTCGGCCCCGTCCCGGTCGAGTCCCAGGGCGATCAGAGCGGCGCTGTCGGAGCGTGACATGAAGCAGTGCAAAGTGGTTCTACGAACAGGCCAAAAGCGGATCTTTCGACCGCTCCACTTGTACCTTAGACTGGCCCGCAAATCGGCGGCAAGGGGCAGGCCATGGAGTCGAAACCGCGCATCCTGGTTTTCCAGCATATCGCCCTGGAGCATCCCGGCGTCTTCCGGGAGTTCCTGGCCGCCGACGGCGTCGCCTGGGACGCCGTCGAGCTCGACGAGGGCGAGGCCATTCCGCCGCTCGAGGGCTACGACGCGCTCTGGGTCATGGGCGGCCCTATGGACGTTTGGGAGGAGGACCAGCACCCCTGGCTGAAGCCGGAGAAGGAAGCGATCCGCCGCGCGGTGGCGGAACGCAAGATGCCGTTTCTCGGACTCTGCCTGGGTCATCAGCTTCTGGCCGAGGCCTTGGGCGGAAAGGTCGGCAAGGCGGCCCAGCCGGAGATCGGCGTGATGGAGGTCGCGCTGACCGAAGCCGGCCGGCGCTCGCCGCTGCTCGCCGGGCTGCCCGAGACACACGCCTGCCTGCAGTGGCACGGCGCCGAGGTGCTGGAGCCGCCCGAGGGCGCCGAGATCCTGGCCGCCTCGCCGGCCTGCCGGGTCCAGGCCCTGTCCTGGGGCGACCGGGCGCTCGGCATCCAGTACCACGTCGAGCTGACCGAGACGACGGTCGAGGAGTGGGGCGGCATTCCGGCCTACGAGGCCGCCCTTGAAAGGAGCCTGGGGCCCGGCGCCCTGCCGAAGATGAAGGCGGAGGCCGACCGCCACATGGCCGGGTTCAAGGCCAATGCCCGCCGGATCTATGACAACTTCATGGCCCTCATGGTCGAGGCCTGAGGCGACCGATGCGACAGGTATCCGGCCGGACTCTCGATCGCCTGCCGAGCGGCGCCCGCCCCGAGCGTGCGCCGCTGGAGGGGCGCTCGGTCCTCCTGGAGCCGGTCGATCCCGCGCGGCACGGGTCCGAGCTCTATGCCCTGGCCCACGCCGACGATGAGGCCCGCGCCCTCTGGGCCTATCTGCCCTACGGCCCCTTCGACAGCGAGACCGCCTTTGCCGACTGGCTGGAGGGCTGCGCCGCCTCGGCCGACCCGCTGTTCTTCGCCATTCGCGACAAGTCCGATGGCCGCGCGGCCGGCATGGCGAGCTACCTCAACATCGTGCCGGCCCACGGCAGCATCGAGATCGGCCATATCTGGTTCTCGCCGCCGCTGCAGAACACCCGGGCCTCGACCGAGGCGCTCTACGAGATGATGCGCCACGCTCTCGACGACCTGGGCTACCGGCGCATGGAGTGGAAGTGCAACGCGCTCAACGAGGGGTCGCGGCGCGCCGCGCTGCGCCTCGGCTTCACCTTCGAGGGCATCTTCTACCAGCACCTGGTCGTCAAGGGCTGCAACCGGGATTCGGCCTGGTACTCGATCCTCGACGGCGAGTGGCCGCGCCTGAGGACCGCCTACGGGACCTGGCTGGCGGACGAGAATTTCGATGGAGAGGGGCGGCAGAAACAGGCGTTGAGCGCGCTGACGGCGAGCCCGGATTGAAGAGAAAAAGTGCCCAGCTTTAACTTGTCATGCCCGGGCGGGCGTAGCCCAAGTGCTCCGCACTCCCGGGCATCCAGGGCTACCGCAGGCCAACGCCAACAAACCCTGGATGCCCGGATCAAGTCAGGGCATGACAGAAAGAGTTGAACGAGAGTTAGGACCCGCGAGTCTTGGGCCTAGAAGTCGATGCAGCGGCCGTTGACTTCCCAGTCGCCGTAGCGGGTCGGCTCGGGGCCGCTCGGGCCGCCGATCTCCTTCTTCGACTCGGGCTTGTTCTGAGCGGACACTTTCTCAGCCTTCTCCGCCTTACCCGCCGGCACCGTCCTCACCGGCCGCGGGCCCGGCTTCTTCTCCGATCCGGGCACCGCGGGGGCTGGGCTGATATCGTGTCGCTTGAAGGAGCTACTCATAAAGCAGATATGGCGATGGCACCGGCCTCTGCCAAGGCTTGACGGGCCTTCCGCCCGAGCCCACCTGGATTCTTTTGGGCACGGGAACACGGCGGAAGGAGAGCGATGAACACCCTGCGCACCGGCGTGCTGCTGGCCGTGATGACGGCCCTCTTCCTGGCGGTCGGATTCATGATCGGCGGCGAGGTCGGCATGCTCGTCGCCCTGGGCGTCGCCGTCGCCATGAACGCCTTCGCCTACTGGAACTCGGACAAGCTGGTGCTGAGCATGTACGGCGCGCGCGAGGTGGACTCGCGGTCTGGCGGGCAGGCGGCGCAGCTCCACGCCCTGGTCGGACAGCTGGCCGACAACGCCGGCCTGCCCATGCCGAAGGTCTACATCATCGACAACGATCAGCCCAACGCCTTCGCCACGGGCCGCAACCCGCAGAACGCGGCCGTCGCGGCGACCACCGGCCTGCTGCGCCGGCTCAGCTCCGAAGAAGTCGCGGGGGTGATGGCCCACGAGCTGGCCCACGTGAAGAACCGCGACACCCTGACCATGACGATCACGGCGACGATCGCGGGCGCGCTTTCCATGCTGGCCAACTTCGGGCTCTTCTTCGGCGGCAACCGCAATTCGCCGCTCGGCTTCGTCGGCGTCCTGCTGGTCGCGATCCTGGCGCCGATGGCGGCCGCGCTGGTGCAGATGGCGATCAGCCGCTCGCGCGAGTACGAGGCCGACCGGGTCGGCGCGGAAATCTGCGGCCGGCCGCTCTGGCTCGCCTCGGCGCTGGAGAAGATCCAGAACGCCGCCCAGCGAATCGACAACGACGCGGCCGAACGCAACCCGGCGACGGCCCACATGTTCATCATCAACCCGTTGCACGCGCACAAGGTCGACAACCTCTTTTCGACCCACCCCAACACGGCCAACCGGGTCGCCGCGCTGCGCCGCATGGCGCAGGAGATGGGCCAGGCGGCGGGCGGCCCCTGGGGCTGAGCGTCACGGCACCTGAGCGCGCCTTTAGGGAGGAAACCATGACGATCGCAACGTCACTCCGAAGAATCGGCCTGGCATTCGGCGTTTTGTTGCTGGTGGCCGCTTGTGCCGGTACCGAGAGCACGCAGGCCCGCTTCGAAGCCGAGTGCCAAGCGGCTGGAATCGACGCGGGTTCGGAGCGCTTTGCCGCCTGCGTCGAGGAAAGATGGTCGCGCTACCGCCCCTCGACCCGGGGCCGCGGCGGCGGACGCTAGAGCAGATCCGCGTTTGACGGAATCGCCAGAGGCGATCCGACAAATCTGGTGAATCTGCTCCAACAAATTGATGTCGAGCGAAACCTGGAGCGGCCTCGCCTCGGGTTTCTCGGCCGGGCGCGACGGCGAAAGCCCGATACGACCAAAGCGGGAGTCGTCACGCGCGACATAAACCTCTAGGCTGACGCCGTCCGGTGAGCGTCGGACCGGGCAAGCAATTCCGGCGCTCCCGTCCCTCTCGCCCATTTCGACGAGACCGTCGGGGCGGCTGAAGGATTCTTCACGGATTCGTGAGTTTTCGAGGGGGAAACCGATAATGCGCTTTGATCGCCTGCTTGCGGGCCTATCCTCCGTCCTGTTGTTCGCGGCGCTCTCGGGCTGCGTGACACCCACCACCTATCGTCCGGAAGTCGAAGCCTTCAAGAAAGCGACCGCCGAGACCTCGGCCTACATGACGGCGCGCGTCGAGGAAGCCGGCGACGTCCGCAAGGACCTGCGCCGGGAGGTTCTGCTCGATCAAAGGCCAATCGTGAGCCTCGCGCCAGGCTGTGACGCCGCGATCGTTGCCTTCAACTTGGAAGCCGGCAAGCAGCAGCCCGCGCCGCTGCCGGAGGCGCTCTTGGACTCCTGCCTGCTCTTGCCCGACAACGAAGATCTCGCGCCGCTTTTCAACTCCCGCGCGGCCATGCGCAACGCCAGCCGCTTCGCGACCTCGGTGGCCGACTATGCCGCCGCTCTGGACCGGGTCGCCGTCACCGCCGATCAGGCGGGCTTCGAGCAATCGGTCCAGGATCTGGGGAACGCCATGACCTCACTGGCGAACAGCGCGGCCACCGCGGCGAACGAGAAGGCGCCGACGCTCCCCGAGTTGGGGCTGGTGACGGCCTTCGTCGCCAAGGCGAGCTTCTACTATCTGGAGAACCGGCGCACGGAGGCGCTAAAGGAGGCGGCGACCCAGGCGCAGCCCTGGATCGAGAAGGGCTCCGCGAGCGTGGTCCGGGTGCTCTATGCGGCGCGGTTCGAGTCGGTCAACGCGGCCAAGCAGACGCTCCTCAAGCGGTTGGACGCGGTCAACGAAGCGAGCGCGTCGGCCTACGTGACCAAGGCGGACGACGCCGTCGCCGCACACGGCCGGCTCCTGACGCTCTTGAGCGGTGATCCGGCGGCCCCCTTCACGAAGCTGCCGGAAGCGCACCGGGCGCTGATCGAAGCCTTCGACGAACCGGACCGGCATCTGGCTCCCGCAATCGCCGCCGCCATGGACCTGTTCAACGCGGCGCGCGCGGCCAAGACCGCGCTCGCGGATAACTGAGGAGAGGACTCCTTGCCATGACCGACACGCGAGCGGAGCTGGCAGCGGCGATCGAGCGCCGCAGCGCCGAGGCCGGCGCCAAGATCGAAGAGCTCCTCCGACAGCAGACCACTGCCCAGGCCCGGGTGACCCAGCTGCAGCGCGAGCTGCGCGACGGCGATGATCAGGCCAAGCAAACCAGCCTGGCGGAACTGAAGGAGGCGCGGGACGCGGCCGGGCGACTGATCGGCCTCCTGGCCCGGCACCGGGTCGAGCTTCTGGACAACCTGCCGACCATCGTCGATGCCGCCGGGCAACTGGACGTCCTCGCCAATCAGCTGAGCGAGGACGCGGGAGAGATCGAGCGGATCACCAAGCGCCTCAAGAAGCTGACGAGCACGATCAACAAGGCCGAAGGCGTCATCGTCAAGATCATCTCGCTGGTGAAGCGGGTCGTCGTGTGACCTGAGCGCGGGCGTCCCGCGCCGTCGGCGATCCGCGTCGCATCGGAGGCAAAGCGCCGGGAAGCGTGCTAACGTCGCAAAGTCTGAAAGATGGATCTCGCTTTCTCGCTGATGATGTCCCCGCGTAAACGGATCGTGGCCCTGGGGATCGGGGCGCTGGTCTTGGGACTTGCCGCCCCCGTCCGGCCCGCGCTCGCCGAGCCGCCGTCAGGCGACCGGGCGCGGCTCCAGGGCCTGATAGACGAGCTCGAGGTGCAGCTGGAACGGGGCGAGCGCGAACGCTTGATCGACCCCTGGTTCCTGCGCGAGCTGCGCCGGACGATCGGCCGCTACGACAATCCCTGGAGCAGACCGCTGTTCAGCGACGACTTCTCCGGCCGCGCGCCGGAGCCGTCGCCGCCTTGGCAGGTCACAGCGGGGGAATTCCTGATCGACTGGCGTTACGGCCTGCGTTCGGTGATCGAGGGCCGGCCCGGGGCGCAGCAGGAACCCGCGGTCACAGAGGAGGAGGCGGTCAAGCGGCTCTTCGGCGAGATCCTGAAGCAGGCGCTCGAGGAAAAGGAGACGGCGCCCGCACCGAAGGCCGCGGGCGTCGCCGCCGTGATCGCGCCCGTAACGATCACCAACGCCTTCGCTCTGCGTCTCGAGTTGACGGCGCGCGCCCTGGAGGGCGTGTCGAATCCCCGCTTCGAATTCGGCCCCTATCAAGGCGACGCGGCCGCGGCCGGCTATCGCCTGGCCTACCGGTCCGGCGACCGACCGTCCCTGGAGCTCAACAGCATCTCGCCGCGCGGCATGGTCTCGACCGTGGAGATCTACGGCGAGCCGCTCGAGCTGGAGGACGGGCAGGTCCATGCCATCGAATGGACCCGCGATCCGGCGGGCCTCATGATCGTCAGGCTCGACGGCCAGGAAGTCATGAACGTGACCGACCGCCGGTTCCGAGACCCCTTCGACGGCTTCGCGGTGGTGAATTCGGGCGGCGACTACGCGCTGCGCAGCGTCACGATCACCGGCACCGAGTAGCCGCTTCTATAGCGGATCCGCCGGCTTTGATGGATCTGCTCCAGGAGGCTGCTGAAGAAGTGCTCAGCCGGGACCATCACCCTTCGACAAGCTCAGGGTGAGGGCGATATATTTCATGTACTTATCCTCATCCTGAGCCTGTCGAAGGATGACCGTGATCAAGGGCTCTAGGCCTTTTACATCATCCTGCTGGAGAAACTTGTCCCTCAGCTCTGGTGCACGTAGCTGCCGGGCGCGTCGTCGAGCGGCGGATAGCCGGCATCGGGATTGCCGGTCGGCGGCGGCGGCACGGGCTCGCCTGAATGCTCCGCCAGCCAGGCCTGGTAGGTCGGCCACCACGAGCCCTGGTTCACCGGCGTCTCGAGCCGCCAGCGGTCGGGATCGACGTAGCGTTCGTGGTCGTGGACCGTGGACACCTGGTAGATGCGCCGGGGATGGCCGGGCGGCGTGACGATCCCGGCGTTGTGCCCGCCGCTGGTCAGCAGGAAGGTGACCGCCGTGTCGGTCAGCAGACGGATCTTGTAGACCGAGCGCCAGGGGGCAACGTGATCCTTCGCCGTCCCGACGGCGAAGAGCGGAACCTCGATGTCGGTCAAGGCGACCGGGCGGCCCTCGACCTGGTACTTGCCGCGCGCCAAGCGGTTCTCCAGGAACAGGGCGTGGAGATACTCCGAGTGCATGTGATAGGGCATGCGCGTCGCATCCGCGTTCCACGACATGAGGTCGCTCTTGTTGGTCCGCTCGCCCAGGAAGTAGTCGTGGATCATGCGCGACCAGAAGAGATCGTTCGAGCGCAGCAGCGTGAAGGCGCCGGCCATCTGGCTGCTGTCGAGGAAGCCCTGGCTCCACATCAGGTCGTCCAGATAGCTAACCTGGTTGTCGTCAATGAAAAGGCTGAGCTCGCCGGCCTCGCTGAAGTCCACCTGGGCGGCCAGGAGGGTCATGCTCGCCAGGCGCCGGTCGCCGTCGCGCGCCATGGCGGCGGCGGCGGCCGCGAGCAGAGTGCCGCCGAGGCAGTAGCCGACCGCATGAATGCCCCGGTCCGGCGCGATCGCCGAGACCGCGTCAAGCGCGGCCATCACGCCGAGGCGCCGGTAGCTGTCCATGTCGAGGTCCCGGTCCTCGGCCGTCGGGTTGCGCCACGAGAGGCAGAATACCGTGTGGCCCTTCTCGACCAGGTAGCGGATGAAGGAGTTCTCCGGAGACAGGTCCAGGATGTAGTACTTCATGATCCAGGCGGGCACGATCAGCACCGGTTCCGGGTGCACGCGCTCGGTCTGCGGGCTGTACTGGATCAGCTCGACCAGCCGGTTCCGGTAGACGACACGGCCCGGCGTGACGGCGACCTCGCGGCCCGGCCGGAAGCGCTGCGCCGGCGCCGGCTTGCGATGCAGGATCCGGTCCTGCCAGTCCGCCAGGAAGTGCTGGTATCCGCGCCAGAGGTTCTCGCCGCCGCTCTCGGCGGTGGCCCGCTGCAGCACGGGATTGGTCGCCAGGAAGTTGCTCGGCGACCAGACATCGAGCAGCTGGCGCATGACGAAGGCCGCCTGGGCCTCGTGCTGCTTTGAGACGCCGGGGACCTGGGTCACCAGATTGTGCCACCACTGCTGCGCCAGGAGAAAGCTCTGCACCGTGATGCTGTGGGGCGGTTGCCGCCAGAGCGGATCCTCGAAGCGCTTGTCGTGGGCCAGCGGTTCGACCAGCGGCTCCGGCGCGCCGCCGCCGAGCGCCGCGCCGGCGTACTCGGCGAGCCGCGCGGCCATGATCCAGGCGTAGCGCAGCATGTGGCCCTGCTTGCCCGGCGAGAGCATGAGATTGGCGCCGAGATCGGTGAAGGCGAGGGTCAGGGCGACCGGCGAGGTCGCCTGCGCCTGCGCCAGGGCGGCGCGGACCATGCGGTCGAACTGGCGCGCGCCCAGGTCCGGCGCGTAGTCCTCGACGCGGCTGTCCGGGCGGAACTTGGTCGGCTGCGCGGCCGAGGGCTCTACGGCGCGGCGGGCTTTCCCCTCCTCCGCCTCCACGGACGGTCGAAGCCGGGCGCCGGACGGCGCCAGTTTCGCGACCTTGGTGTCGCCGCGTGCGGACGGGCGCGGGCGCGCGCCGCGCCTGGCCGATGCCCTCTCGCCTTGCCTTGCCATGGTCCCGCCTCGATGTCCCGCGTGAGCAAGACCTAAGGCACCGGGCGACCGCTTTCCTTGACCCGAATCAAAGAGCGCGGGGCCGTCGGTCAGCCGGGGATGCCGGGGCCGCGGCTGAGGTCGGGCAGGGCGTCGACCGCCTCAATACTTCTCCGGCACGTAGAGCTCGTCGGGCAGCACCTTGCGCTCGTAATCGGGATTGAAGACCCGCTCGGGCAGGGTGATCGAATCCGTCGGCACCTCCTCGTAGGGCACTTGGTCGAGGAGGTGCTGGATGCAGTTGAGCCTGGCGCGCTTCTTGTCGTTGCCCTCGACGATGTACCAGGGCGCCTCGGGGATGTTGGTGCGCTCCAGCATCTCCTCCTTCACCTTGGTGTAGAGCTCCCAGCGCGCCCGCGACTGCAAATCCATGGGGCTCAGCTTCCATTGCTTCATGGGGTCGTGGATGCGCATCAGGAAGCGGAGCTGCTGCTCCTGGTCGGTGATCGAGAACCAGTACTTGATCAGCTTGATGCCCGAGCGCGCCAGCATGCGCTCGAACTCCGGCACGTCGTAGAAGAACTGGTCGACCTGCTCGGCCGTGGCGAAGTCCATGACCCGCTCGACGCCGGCCCGGTTGTACCAGGAGCGGTCGAACAGCAGCATCTCGCCCGCCGCCGGCAGGTGCGAGACGTAGCGCTGGAAATACCACTGGGTCTTCTCGCGTTCGCTCGGCGCCGGCAGGGCGGCCACCCGGCAGACCCGCGGATTGAGGCGCTGGGTGATGCGCTTGATCACGCCGCCCTTGCCGGCCGCGTCGCGCCCTTCGAAGATTACCACCAGCTTGTAGCCGCTGTGCACGACCCAGTCCTGCAGCTTGACCAGCTCGGCCTGGAGGCGAAACAGCTCGTGGAAGTAGGTGCGCCGGTGGAGCGTCGACTTGTGCCGGAAGTCGGTGATCGTCTTGAGCTCGCGGGCGATCCGCTCGTCGTCGATCTCCATCTCGAGTTCTTCGTCGAAGGAGTCCTCGAGCTCCGCCTCGATCCAGCTCTTGTCTTCCAGCTCCCGTCTGTTGCTGCTCATTGCTGCCTTCCGCCTCCATTTCCAACACGATCAAGGGCGCGATCCGCCGGACGGCAGACTAGCGCGGATCATGTTTGGTCGGAACCACTCACGGTTCCGACCAAACATGTGAATCTGCTCTAGCACGGCTGGCCGACAGTTTTCCCGTCTCGGCGGTCGATCGCAACCGCCCGACGTCAAACTGTCATGGTTAGGGGCTATCTTTTCGGCTCCCCAAGGGGGCGCCGCCTGCCCGATCAGTTCCCGACCGCCTGGCTCCGGGCGTCGGCGATCAGATCGTCGAGGCCGGATCCGTCGAGGCTTTTCAGGAAGGCGACGAGGTCGGCGATCTCCTCTTCGGAAAGACCCAGTGGCCTGATCGAGGGATCGAGCCCGGGGTGGTAGTAGCCACCGCCGTCGTAGAAGCGCACCACCGCCTCCAGGGTTCTGAGCGAGCCGTCATGCATGTAGGGCGCGGTCACCGACAGGTTGCGCAGGCCTGGCGTGCGGTAGCGCCACAGGTCGGCCGGGTCGAGCGTGACCTCGTAGCGGCCCAGATCCTGTTCGGGCGGATCGCCGACCGAGCGGATGACCTCCAGACTCAAGGCCACGCGGACGCCAGGCGCGATCTCGACGGGCACGGGCGCCTGGGAGGCCGGCTTGATCTGGTTGTTGAAGTAGCCGATCCCGGTGTCGTGGAAGTCCTGGTCGGTGAAGAGGGCGTGATCCTGCCCCACCAGGTGACAGCCCGCGCATCCGGCCTTGCCGACGAAAAGCGCGAAACCGCGCTTCTGTCGCCCGGTCAAGGCATCCGCCTCGCCGCCGTAACGCCAGCGGTCGAAAGGCGCGTTGCCGGCGATCATGGTGCGCTGCCAGGCGGCGAGCGCCCGGCCGATGCGCTCGATCGAAGGGCCGCCGCCGAAGGCCCGCTCGAAGCGGCCGGCGTAGTCGGGCAGCGCCGCGATCTTTTCCAGCAGGTAGCCGATCGAAGGGTTGGCCATCTCCTCGCGCGCGAGCAGCGGGCTGAGGACCTGGGTCTCGAGCGTCGTCTCCCGGCCGTCGTGGAACAGCCGCTCCCGGTAGGCGACGTTGAGGATCGTCGGCGCGTTGCGCCTGAGGCTGCGTCCCTCGACCCCGATCGGGGTTGCCAGCTCGTTGTTCGTGAAGCCCTGCTCCGGGACGTGGCACATGCCGCAGGACATGGTCTTGTTGTGGGACAGGCGCCGGTCGAAGAACAGCTTGCGGCCGAGCGCGACCTCCGCCGCCGTGGGCAGCGCCCCGCCGGGAAGTGGGACCGGCGGCAGACCGAGCGGCGGCGAGGCCAGCCGCGCGAGCGCCCGCTTGTCGATGCCGTCCGCCTGCAGACCGGCCGTCGAGGCCAGCAGCAGGCCCAGAGCGAGCCCGGCCGCGCGGGCCAGATCGGCCACGCCCGTCACCCCTTGGGGACGCTCCGTGATTCCTCGAGCAGCAGGGTGCGGATGTCCGTGATGACCAGGCGCGGGTCGAGGAACCCGAGGCTGTAGATGTTGCGGATCGTCCCCCGACGGTCGATCAGATAGACGCGGAGCTGATGCGTGAAGGGACCGAAGGGGTCGGCGTCGTCGGCCTTGCGGCCGATCGGCTGGTCGTAGGCCTCGAGAATCGGATCGAGATCGGCCTGTGACCCCGTGGTCAGGAACGTCACGTCCGAGCCGGCCGCCTGCGCAGGGTCCTTATGGCCGGACAGTTCAGCCAGCACCGCCGGGGTGTCGTGCTCGTGGTCGAAGCTCAAAGCCAGCAGGCGGAGGTTGTCGCCGATCGCCGGGTCCTCCTGACCGACGTAGAGCAGGTCGTAGAGCAGGCCGATCGAGAGCGGACAGCCCTGCGGGTCGCTGCAGCGCGTGTAGATGAAGGCCAGAACCGTCAGTCGGCCCGCCGCGAGCTCGTGAAGACGGCGTTCCCGTCCCTCGGCGTCGATCACCGCGCCGTCCCCCGCCGGCTTGATGGCCGGGAGGCGATAGCTGCCCGGCACCGGCGGCTCGTAGTCGTAGTCCGGCGTGCGGCCGAAGGAGAGCTCGACCCGATCCTTGGGCACGGCATGGTGCTTGGCGTCGTGGGCCGACGTCGGGGCGGCGAGAGCGAGGGCCGCAAGGCCGCCGCAGACCACCGCGGCGACGCCGAAAGTCCCTGGGCGAAAAAACGATCCGATCATCGGTCTCTGCCCGCCGCGGCCCCGCCTCAGCCGGAATAGAGGCTCTTGGCGCCGAAGCGCATGATGTGCGGCCGGCCCAGCCCCTCCTCGTAGAAGTCGATGGCGAAGCGCGGCGTCATCTCCTTGCCGTCCCAGTCAAAGGCCTTGAGGAACTGCTCGTTGTCCTCGCCCTTCTTGTCCCAGTTCGCCAGCAGGGAGGTGGTGAAGTAGAGCCGCTTCCCGTCCCAGCTCTGGGAGACCATGTTGACCTGCTTGCCGATCACCTGCTCGTAGGTCTGTTTCGGGTTGTGCGGGTCCGAAACGTCGAAGACGCGAAGAGTGCCGTCCAGGAAGGAGTTGACGAAGAGGGTGGAGTCATCGGCGCTCAGGCTGATGTCGACGGGCAGGGGAATGTCGGCCGGATTCCCGATGTCGGCCACCGCCTTGGCCTGCCACTCTTCGTTCTCGTCCTCATAAATCAGCCACATCTGCGAGGTCAGCGCCGTCGTGGTGAAGGCGTAGTTGTGGGTCGGCCCCCAGGCCCAGCGGATCTCGAGCGGCGCGCCGGGCACGTGGAACACCTTCTTGGGCTTGCGGGCGTGGAAGTCCCACAAGACCATCGATTGCCCGAAGCGCTTCATCGCCTCTTCGTCCTGCAGCATCTGGCCGAAGTCCATCATGTAGTTGGACCAGCCGGTGAAGGAGGAGGTCAGCATGACGTTCTTGCGCGGCAGGATTCGCACGTCGTAGCCGTAGCCGTCGGCATGCTCGCCGACGTTGGGCATCCAGTGCGTGGCGACGTAGTCGCCTTCGTTGGTGTACTCGACCAGGGCGGTGCGCCCGCCGTGGTCCTTGTCGTTCGACAGGCCCGCGATGATCACCCGTCCGGGCAAGGCATAGGCGCCGTGCGGCCCGACCACGCCGCCGCTGGCCTTGACGAAATCGTCGACGGTCCTGACCAGCTTGGGTTTCCCCGGGTCCGTGGCGACGTCGAAGATGAAGATCATGCTGGTGTCCAGGCCGCTCACCCAGAGGTGCCGACGGTCGTCGGTCAGGCCGCCGTGGTGGGCTTCGTGCCGGCCGCCGACCGAGGTGCTGTGAACGACCTTGCCGTAGGTCGGCGAGTCCGGCCGTACGTCGACGGTGACCAACTTGTCCGACGCGTCGCCGATGCCCTCGGCGCCCAGGGTCCAGACATAGACGTAGTCTTCCTGTCCCGTGATCTTGGCCATGTAGGGCGACTGGCAGGTCTCGTCGGCCAGGGCGCCCTGCCCCGACACCTGCGCCGCAAGAGCCACCGCCACGAGTGCGGCCAATCGGCCAAGCCATTTTTTGATTGGTTTCATCTCCTGCCTCCCTCTCTATCCCTTTTCTTCATTTAACCAGGAATCCGGTCCGCGTGCCACCATCGCGGGTGTGCGCTTTGGTCCTGTGCGTAGGGAAACTTCTCTGTCATAACCCGCCGCGACATGGAAAAGCCGCGACACAGAAGCGGACCGCCCGACGCGCGCGCCCTCGCGCTCGGGCTGCTGAGCGCAGTGCTCGACCGCAAACGGCCGCTCGACGAGGCCTGGGCACGGGAGCCGGCGATCCTCCGCCTGGCGCCGCGCGACCGTGCGTTCCTGCGCAAGCTGGTGACCGAGACCCTGCGCCGGCTGGGGCAGCTCGACGCGCTGCTCGCCGGCTTCCTGAACAAGCCGCTGAAGGCGAGGCAGTCGGAGCTGCGCCATCTGCTGCGGCTCGGGCTCTGCCAGCTGGTGTTTCTCGAGACCCCGGCCCACGCCGCGGTCGACACCACGGTGTCGCTGGCGCGCGGCCAGGCCCTGGCGGGATTCCGCGGCCTGGTCAACGCGGTCATGCGCCGCGCCGCACGGGAGGGGCCCGAGTTGGCCGCCGGACAGGACGCCGCCAGGCTGAACACGCCGGACTGGCTCTGGCACGCCTGGACGGCGGCCTACGGCGGGGCCGGCGCACGGGCGATCGCCGAGGCCCACCTGGCCGACCCGCCGCTCGACCTGACCGTGAAGGAGCCGGCCGAGGCCTGGGCCGAACGGCTCGGCGCGACGGTCCTGCCGACCGGGAGCCTACGCCTGCCGCCCGGCACCGGCGACGTCGCCGCGCTGCCCGGCTACGGCGACGGCGCCTGGTGGGTCCAGGACGCCGCCGCCGCCCTGCCGGCCCGCCTGTTTGGCGCGCTCGCCGGCAAGACGGTGATCGATCTCTGCGCCGCGCCGGGCGGCAAAACCGCCCAGCTCGCCGCGGCCGGCGCCGAGGTGACCGCGGTCGAGCTCTCGGCGCCGCGACTGGAACGTCTGAGAGAGAACCTGGAGCGCCTCGAGCTCAGCGCCCGGCTGGTCTGCGCCGACGCCCGCGCGTGGCGGCCGGAGGCGCCAGCCGACGCGGTGCTACTCGACGCCCCCTGCAGCGCGACCGGCACGATCCGCCGCCACCCCGATATCGCCCGGCTCAAGTCGGCCGAGCTCGGTACCGTCACGGCGCTGCAGGACGACCTGCTGAAGGCGGCGCTCGCCATGGTCCGGCCGGGCGGGCTCCTGGTCTACGCGACCTGTTCGCTGCAGCCGGAGGAAGGCCCGGAACGCGTCGCGGCCCTGCTCGCAAGCGGCGCGCCGGCCGAACGGGTCCCGCTGCGCCAGGATGATGTCCCGCTTCCCGAGATGGTCACGCCCGAAGGCGATCTTCGGACCCTGCCCCGCCATCTGGCGGCCCAGGGCGGCATGGACGGCTTCTACGGCTGCCGCCTGCGCCGCACATAGACGAGGCGGTCCTCGGCCGTCGCCCGGCCGCGCCGCCCGCTTGCGGCCTTTCACGCTTGCTGATACCAAGGCGCCATGCAGCAAGACGTGCGAATCGCGCCCTCGATCCTCGCCGCCGATTTTTCCAAGCTGGGCGAGGAGGTGCGCGCGATCGAGCAGGCCGGAGCCGACTACGTCCACATTGACGTAATGGACGGCCACTTCGTACCCAACCTGACGATCGGCCCCGATGTGGTGCGCGCCCTCAGGCCCCACTCCAAGCTGCCCTTCGACGTCCACCTGATGATCTCGCCGGTCGACGCCTTCGTGCCGGGCTTCGCGGCGGCCGGCGCCGACATCATCACCGTGCACCCCGAAGCCGGTCCGCACCTGCACCGCACGCTGCAGCTGATCAAGGCCGAGGGCAAGAAGGCGGGCGTCTCGCTCAACCCGTCGACGCCGGTCGAGGCGGTCGCGCCGGTGCTGGACGAGGTCGACCTGGTGTTGGTGATGAGCGTCAACCCCGGGTTCGGCGGCCAGGCCTTCATCCCCGGCGCGCTGGCCAAGATCGCGGCGCTCAGGCAAATGATCGACGAGACCGGCCGCGCCATCGACCTCGAGGTGGACGGCGGCATCAATTTCGAGACCGCGGCCGGGGCGGTCGGCGCGGGCGCCGACGTGCTGGTCGCCGGGACCGCGACGTTTCGCGGCGGGCCGGAGGCCTACGCCGGCAACATCGAACGGCTGCGCGGCGGGTCCTAGCGCGGCCGCGCGAGGCGGACTGAGAGGTCGGGCGATATGTCCGGAATGAGCCGAGATCGGGGGGGCCGCGAGGCGCGCTCCGCCTGGACCGAGATGCAGAGCCTGAGCCGGCTGCCGCGCGAGCTGATGATGGAGCGCATCGGCTATGCCGCGCGCCAGCCGCTGTTCACCCTGCCGTTCTACCCGCGCAGCCTGTCGCCGAGCACGCCGACCCGCCTGGCGGTGACCGTCTCGGACCCCTGGCCCGGCAACGCCGAGGCCGGGCGGGCGATCATCGAGGGCCGCTTCAGCTTCCACGGCGAGACCCACAAGGACCCGAGCCCCCTGTGGCGGCCGGCGGACACCGGTCCGCGCTGGCGGGCGGCGCTCAACGACTTCGCCTGGCTGCGGAACCTGCGCGCCGCCGGCGGCGACGGGGCGCGGCGCCAGGCGCGTAGGCTGGTCGCCGACTGGATCGCCGAGAACGCCGTCGCCTGGCAATCGCTGATCTGGAACCCGGCCATTGCCGGGCGCCGGCTCTGTCACTGGCTGAGCCACTTCGAGTTCTTCGGCAGCAGCGGCACGGTCGAGTTCCGCCAGAGCCTGCTGCGCGAGATCGAGCGCCAGGCGCTCCACCTGGAGCGGGTCCTGCCGGCCGGGCTGACCGGCGCAGAGGCGATCGCCGCGATCAAGGGCCTGACTTTCGCCGGCGTCTGCCTGCCGGAACGCGGGTCCTGGTGCCGGCGCGGGCTGGAGCTGCTCGAGCGCGAGCTCTCGGCGCAGATCCGGGTCGATGGCGGCCACGTGCAGCGCAACCCGCGCCTGCACTGCGAAGTGCTGCGCGACCTGATCGATCTGCGCGCACTGCTCAGCGCCGGCGGGCTGGAGGTGCCGGCCAACCTGGAGACCGCGATCACCCAGATGGCGCCGGTGCTGCGCCTGCTGACCCACGGCGACGGCGGGCTGGCGCTGTTCAACGGCGGCGACGAGGGCAACAGCCTGCACATCGACATGATGCTGCAGCGCGCGGCGGTGAAGGGCGTGCCCATGACCAGCGCACCGCAGAGCGGCTTCCAGCGCCTCCAGGCCGGCCGCGCCGTCGTGCTGGTCGACTGCGGCCCGCCGCCGCCGCCGGGCTTCGACCGACACGCCCACGCCGGGACCCTCGGCTTCGAGGTCAGCATCGGGCGCGAGCGCCTGATCGTGAACTGCGGCGCCCACCTGGGCGACGGGCCCTGGAGCGAGATCCAGCGCAGCACGGCGGCCCATTCGACCCTGGTGATCGACGACACCAACAGCGCGGAGCTGGCGCGCGACGGCACGCTCCGGCGCCGGCCCGAGAACGTCTTCAGCCGGCGCGAGGAGAGCGAGGGCAATACCTGGCTGGACTGCAGCCACGACGGCTACCGCCGCCGCCTCGGCCAGATCCACCACCGCCGCCTCTTCCTCTCGGCGAACGGCGAGGACCTGCGCGGCGAGGACCGGCTAAGGGGCAAGGGCGGGCGGCACTTCGTGCTCCGCTTCCACCTCCACCCAGACGTTCACGTCATCGCCGGCGAGAACAACTCCGCCGTCCTGCAGCTGCCCCGCGGCGGCACCTGGCGCCTGCGCGCCAAGGGCGCGATCGTGGGCCTCGAGGACAGCGTCTACCTGGGCAGTCCCGGCAAGGCGCAGCCCTGCCGGCAGGTCGTGCTGAGCGGCGAGATCGAGACGCCGGAGACCGCCGTGAAGTGGGGGCTCCGGCACGAGGCACCGTAAGGCCGCGTCGTGCGACAAGTGGCCTTCAAGCGCCGCCCTATCTTCCCTGACTCCTAGAGCAGATCCGGTTTTGACGGAATCGCCAGAGGCGATCCGACAAACCCGGTGAATCTGCTCTAACAACTTGATATCGAGCGGATTCACATGTCTTCGCTGGAACCGCAAAGCGTTTCCGTCAAAACATGATCCGCTCTAGGGGTTAGCCGGCGGGGATCCAGCTGCGCGCCTCGCCGGCGTACTCGGAGCCCGGATTGCCGCGCACGGTGGTGCGCCACATGCGCCGCCGGACCCGCTCGGCGTCGTACCAGGTCGCCGAGTGGATCAGGCAGCGGTTGTCGTAGATCAAGAGGTCCCCCTCGGTCCACTCGTGGACGTAGGTGAAGGCCGGCTGGGTGAAGTGGGTCATGAGCCGGTAGAGCAGGGTTGCGGCCTCGCCGTCGATGCCGGGCGCCATGCCGGCGAAGGGGCCTTCGTACCAGTCCATCTGCCCCGCCTCGCAGAGGTAGAGCGCGGGCCTGCCGCTGACCGGATGGCGCCGCACCACGGGCTGGCGCTGGGGGCGCTCGTGGCGCGGCAGCGCCGGCATGGGCTCGCCGGCCCGCGCCGCGTACTCCGAGCGGCCCTTGCCCGGCATGACATGGAGGCCTTCGAGATCCCGGATCGCCGCCTTGAGATCTTGCGGCAGGGCGGCGTAGGCGGCCGTGCCGTCGGCGAAGAGCGTCTGGCCCTGACCCCGGGGCGCCGGCGTCTCGCCGTAGAACAGCGAGATGTCCGGTGGCGGGCGGCGGAAGCTCTGGTCCGTGTGCCAGCCGCGCCGGTGGGGAAACTGGACCGGCAGCCCGCCCTCGGCGGTCAGCGGCGGATCGGGCCGCGGCGGCGGCGGCAGGGTCGAGGGCGGCATGTTGGAGACGACATAGATCTCCGGCACCTGGGGGTGAATGTTATTCCGGTCGGTCAGGGTCCGGCGGTAGTCTTCGACCTCGGGACCGAAGAGGCGGCTGAGCCGCGGCAGGAGCTCCGGCGCGCGGCCGATCCCGCCGAGGCCGGTGAGAACCAGCAGGCCGCTCGCCTGCAGGAGGGCCTCAGGGAGCGCTTCGGGCTCGGCCTCCGCCGCGTCGACCAGGGCGTGGGCATCCGTTACGCCCTCGAATCGGGCCAGCGCGCCGAAGGTCGCGCTGGGAAGCGGCTGAAGCGTGAGCACCGTGAACCCCCCTCGTCGGGGAGCGATCTTCTCAGTTCTTGGGCGTCAGCTTCAAGAGGCGGCCGTCAGAGTCCTCGAGCACCCAGAGCGCGCCGTCGGGGCCCTGCTCGACCTCGCGCACCCGGCTGTCCCACTCGAAGCGCTCGGCCTCGCGCGCGCTGTCGCCGGTGATCTCGACCCGCACCAGGGCCTGGGACGAGAGCCCGCCGATGAAAGCGTTGCCGCGCCACTCGGGGAAGAGGTCGCCGTCGTAGATGACCAGGCCGGCGGGCGAGATGGCCGGCACCCAGTAGGCCTTGGGCTCTTCGAACTCGGGGCGCTCGGGATGGTCGGGGATCGGCCAGCCGGAATAGTGCTTGCCGTAGGAGACCTCGGGCCAGCCGTAGTTCGCGCCCTTGACGATCAGGTTCAGCTCGTCGCCGTGGCGCGGGCCCATCTCGTGGGCCCAGAGCCGACCCTGGCCGTCAAAGGCGAGGCCGAGCGGGTTGCGGTGACCCATGGACCAAAAGGTCTTGGCGCGCTCGCCCTTGTCCTGCCAGGGGTTGTCCGGCGGCACGCTGCCGTCGTCGTTGAGCCGGATGACCTTGCCGAGCGCCTGCCCGAAGTCCTGCGCCGGATCCAGCTTCTGGCGGTCGCCCGCGGTGATGTAGAGCATGCCGTCGGGGTCGAAGGCGATGCGGTGCCCGTAGTGGCCGCGGCCCGAGACCTTGGGCTCCTGGGTCCAGATGCGCTCGACCGATACCAGGCGCGGCGTGGCGCCCGAGCGGTCGAGCCGGGCGCGCGAGACCAGGGCGCCCCGGTCCCAGCCCTGCGCCTCGGCGTTGGAGATGTAGACCAGGCTATTCTCCGTGAAGTCCGGATGCAGCACGACGTCGCCGAGCCCGCCCTGGCCGCCGTAGGCGACCTCCCAGAGGCCCTGGACCTCGGTCTTGCCGCCGTCCTGGGTGACGTGGAAGAGCGTGCCGGGCTTGGTCGTGACCAGCAGCGTCCCGTCGGGCAGGAAGGTCATGGCCCAGGGCTCTTCGAACTCGGCGACGCTGGACGCCCGGAGGACCGAGCCGGCGCTGCCGGTCACCTCGAAGTCCTCGGCGCTGACGCGCGGCGCGCAGCCGGCCATGAGCGCGGCGGCGACGAGAACGGCGGGAAGACGGGCGTGGTTGCGCATCGGCGGACTCCCTTTCGGCGCTTGCAGTGGACGCTGCCGGGGATTTGGCTAGGCGAGGGGTCGAAAGCAAGAGGTGCGGGGCCGGCGATCGCGGGCCATGCGATCCCCTTGTCGTCGGTCAGAGATCGAAAACCGTCACCCACTCGGAGTCGGCTACCTGGTAGCCGCCGTCGCCGATCAGATGGCGAATGACCGCGGGCATGTGCTTCGCCCCGTAGACGACGGCGATGGTCCGCCTGGCGTTGTCGGGGTCGCCGCGCTCCTGCTCGATCACCTCGATCAGCCGCCGGTCACGCCAGTCGAGCAGAACCGCATCCATCTCGCGCAGGTCGTCGCTCCTCAGGATGTCGTCACGCGACCTGCGCAGGTTGAGGGTCAGATGCCGGGCGATCTGCTCGCGGGTCGCCAGGTATCGCATGTAGACGCCGACCAGGGGCCCAGCCAGCGCCAGGGCGTAGGGTATCCAGTTCCCGATCCGCCACCAGCGCCGCTCGAATTCTGCGCCGCCGACGTCGGCATGGACCTTGCGCGCCCCGAGATGGTCCAGCTTCATGCTGTGCTGGGTGACCAGGCCCAGGCGCTCAGATTGTTCGGCCGCGCGATACCAGCGGGTCACCAAGGCTGAGGTCCGGGATTTGACCCCTTCGAGCAGGACCACGTCGCAGGCCTCGAGGCGGCGGGACACATCCTCGTAGAACGCCGGCTCGGCGATGTGGATCATGGGAAACAGCAGGAAGGCGGGGCTCCGCTCCTCTGCCTCGAGCCGCATCACGGCGCTGCGCACGCCGAACGGGGTGGATTCGATGATCTGCATCGAACAGGCTCGTTCCCGGATTGCCCGCGTCACGCTGGATCGTGCGGCCGAGTGCTTTAGTCTTGGTTATCGGTCAGAGGAAAACCTGGGCAATGAACGGTAAACCCACTGCTGCCCGCGAAGAGGGGACGACCGGGCTGACGGTCGAGCCGATCACCCCGCACCTCGGCGCGGTGCTGCGCGGGATCACCCTGAGCGGGTCGCCGGATCCGAAGACACTGGCGGCGGTGAGGGACGGGCTCGCCCGCCACCTCGTGCTGGTGATCCCAGGACAGGAGCTGACGCCGGCTGCCCTGCGCGATTTCACCGCGCTCTTCGGCCCGCCGTTCCACCACCACGACGACGAGGGCGTGATCCGGGCCGAGGGCGTGCCGGAGGTGCTGGAGATGCGGAAGGAGCCGAACGGCACCCGGCTCTTCGGCGGCAGCGACTGGCACGCCGACGTCACCTTCCGCAAGCCGGCGGGGTATGTCTCGGTGCTGCACGCGCTGATCATTCCGCCGGTCGGCGGCGACACGGGCTTCGCCAGCACGATCGCCGCCTTCGAGGCCCTGAGCCCCGGCATGCGTGACCTGCTGCGCGGCCTGGAGGCGGTGCACAGCTACGACGGCCCGGGACGGCCCGACCATCCGACCGAGACCGCGGTCCACCCCGTGGTCCGCCGCCATCCCGAGACCGGCGCCGAGGGAATCTACCTCAACCGCATGTTTGCGACCCGCTTCACCGGCATGACCGAAGAGGAGAGCCGGCCGCTTATCGATTTCCTCGACCGCCACATGAGCCGGCCGGAGTTCACCTGCCGCCTGCGCTGGCGCGGCGGCGAGGTGGTGATGTGGGACAACCGCTTCACCCTGCACTACCCGATCAACGACTTCGCCGGCGAGCGTCGGCTCTTGATCCGCTGCACGGCGCTGGAAACCTGAGAGAAGCGCGGGCGGGAGCCACCGGGCGTGGCCCCCGCCAGGGCCCATCTGCTCGGTGCGGTTCAGGCGAAGAAGCGACTCATCACCTTTTCGCCGCGCTTCATGTCCTCCTGCCATTCCTTGCCGAAGCTGGCCAGAGCCGGCGCCACGCCGGGCGCGAGCAGCTTTTCCAGTGCTTCGATCTGGATGCCAGCGGGTTTCCGCGCGGCGGCGGCGCGGTGCATCTTCTGCGCCATTTCGAAGCTTTGCTGGACCAGGCCGCCGAGGATGACATCCTCTACCGTCTCGAGCGGCGGACAGCTGAGACAGGGGTCCGGCCCATCCGGACCGGTCGGCGGGAATTCGATCTCACGAAGCACCCGGATGTCGAAGTAATCCAGGAAATCGTGAACGAACTGGGTGACCCAGCAGGGCCCGTAGGTCTGCAGAAGGTTCTCGCGTAGCGCCCGGCCCAGAATGGCCGGTTTAAGCTTGGGCGAAAACTCCTGAAAGCCGACCCAGTGGAAGTGGCAGGCCAAGACGTGCAGCGAAAGACAGCGCGTCGTGTAGCCCGGCGGGCTCAGCCAGACCGCCAGGTTGGTGAAGTAGCAGCTGATCTTGTCCCAGTCGGTGCCGCCGGCTTCCTTGATCTGGCCGATGTTGACATCCATCCAATGGTGCCAGGTCGAATCGGTCGCAACGCGGCCCACTCCCGCTGCGTGACCGTCATAGACGCTGATCATCGGAAATCGCGGACGCGCCGGCTGGGAACCCTTGGCGAAGTTGTAGGGTGGATCGCCAAGGGTGCTGCCGTAGGCGATCACCGTCGGCTCGGGGCGCGGACCGCCGCCTGTCGCGTTCGGATACTCCGGCTGATCACCGGCGCCGTCGAAGTCGTAGCTGCCGCCCAGGGGCACGGTCCCGGTGTCGCGGCAGAGGCCCTCATGGGCGTGGTCCGGCATGACGTCGATCGGCCCGAGCCGGGGATGGCACAGCACGGGATGGGGCCGCACCTTCTCGATAAAGAAAGAAGTGCGAACCCGGCTCCAGGGCACCCATTCGATCGGCTGGGGTGTCAAATCCCCCTGTTGCGGATTGTTCGCCATCGGCGCGGGGCCGCCCGGGTTACCCGGCTCGAAGGCCGGTGACGGCGGCCGGAGCGTGTCGATACGATCCGGCGTGCCGATCGGAGGCACGCCATCGGCGTTGGTCCAGAGCCGCATCGTACCGATCCGCGGCATCCTGTGGCACATGGAGGCGCCCAGGTAGTCGTGATCGCCGGTCGCGAAGAGCCCACCCTTGCGAAGCTTCATCCAGCTTGCCAGCTTGGCCAGCTCGGAGTCGGTCGCGGGAAAGGCCGAGGGTTGTTCAATGTTGCTGTCCGGTCCGCCGTCGTTGCCCGGTTCGAAGCCGAAACACCAGATCTGCTCGTAGCGATCGATCACGTCGGCACCGTCGTCGGTCATGTCGAAACGGAAACCCGTGTATCTCGGCGCGAATGGGGCCGGAGAGGCGACAACATTGGGCGAACCGCCCGAGCGCTCGGCAATGTCGACGTTGAATCGCATGCAGCCGACCTTGGCGCTGCGAATCAGCTCGATCACCGTGCCGATGCCGAAGCCGATCCCGGGTTGGGTATCGATCTGGGTGTCGACCACAACCAGAATATCCACCCGGGTGGTCAGGCGGATCGGGGTCAGGGCCTCTTTGAGTACTCCTTCGTAGTACCGATTGATCCCCAGGTCGCGGATGATCTCGTCAGAAATAGGCATGTGAGTTTCTCCTTTTGGTCCAGGCCTCTCGTCAAAAAATCGGGGACCCTTGGCTTCGCTGCTCGATAAGGACCGCGTCGCCGACGCGGAAAGAGGATCGAAAGTCGACCGGGAAACCCTTCTTGAATATCCCTGGATAAGAGCAGAGCCTGCGACCGGGGCTTGTGGGAAATCACACAATCAATAGGTTTATTGGCTTCTAGACTTCTTGAAATAGTTGCGGGCGCTGCGTCCTTGATGCTTCTGCTGCCCTTTGCGCTGCCCGATCGGAGCGCAGCCAGGACCTCCGATGACAGCCGCGCGCCCTCCCGTTAGGATGCCGCCGGGAAGGTCTCCGGGATGTGGCCGCGAAGCGATCTCACCGCTCTGCTCGACATCGAGCATCCGATCATTCAGGCGCCTATGGCGGGCTCCTCGACGCCGGCCCTGGCGGCCGCCGTCAGCAATGCCGGAGGCCTCGGGTCGCTCGGCTGCGGATCCATGTCCCTCGACGACATCAAGGCCGCGTCCAACGCGCTTCGCGCCCTGACCAACCGGTCGTTCAACCTGAACTTCTTCGCGCACGCGCCGGCCAGGGTGAACCCAGAAGCCGATGCGCAAGCCCATGCCCTCGTGTCGCCGTTCTACGACGAGTTGGGCCTCGGCACGGCGCCCTCGGCCGGCGAGTCATCGTTCCACCCCTTCAACGCAGAGACGCTCGCCCTGGTGCTGGAGGTAAAGCCGGCCGTCGCGAGCTTTCATTTCGGGCTCCCGGCGCTGGAAATGGTGCGCGCGTTGAAAGAGGCCGGCTGCCGCGTCTTGTCCTCCGCGACCAACGTTTCCGAAGCCAGGTTGCTGATGGCCGGCGGGGCCGATGCGATCATCGCCCAGGGCTGGGAAGCCGGCGGGCATCAGGGCAGCTTCGATGCCGCCTTCGAGGACGCGGGCGTCGGGACCCTGGCCCTGGTCCCGCAAGTGGTCGATGCGGTCGATGTCCCGGTAGTCGCGGCCGGCGGTATCGCCGACGCACGAGGGATCGCCGCGGCCTTCGCCCTGGGCGCCAGCGGGGTCCAGATGGGGACGGCCTTTCTCGCCTGTCCCGAAGCTCAAGTCAGCGACATGCACCGGGCCGTCCTGCGCCGCGCTACCGACCAGGACACCAGGCAAACCAGGGCTTTTTCCGGTCGCTCTGCCCGGGCGAAGTCCAACCGCTACATCGAGGCCATGGCAAAGCAGCGGATCCCACTGCCCGACTTCCCCACCATGTACAGCTTCAGCGACCCTCTGCGTGAGCACAGCGTGGCCAGGGAAGATCTCGACTTTCAGTTCCTCCTCTATGGCCAGTCGGCCGCGATGGCTCGGGAGCTGCCCGCCGCCGAGCTGATGGAAAGCCTGGTAGAGCAGGCACGAGACCTGCTCGGTTCGAAATGATGCACGGGCGGCTGCCGCGCCCGCTTGACGCTGGTGCGGGCGGGGCATAAACCCGGCCCTTGACCGAGACCGAACGGAGCCCCGCCATGACCGAGCCCGCCGCCGTAAAGCGCGCCCTGATCTCCGTTTCCGACAAGACCGGCATCTCGGCGTTCGGCCGAAGGCTACAGGCGCTCGGCATCGAGATCCTCTCGACCGGCGGCTCCGCCAAGGCGCTCCAGGCCGCCGGCGTGGCGGTCACCGAGGTCTCGGAGGTGACCGGCTTTCCGGAGATCATGGACGGACGGGTCAAGACACTGCACCCCAAGGTCCACGGCGGCATACTGGCGCGACGCGACGAGCCCGGCCACGTCGCCGCCATGGAAGAGCACGGGATCCAGGGCATCGACCTGGTCGCGGTCAACCTCTATCCCTTCCGCAAGGCGCTCGACTCGGGCGCCGGCCGCGAGGCCTGCATCGAGAACATCGACATCGGCGGCCCGGCGCTGATCCGCGCCGCGGC
>JASJEC010000087.1 GCA_030064845.1 Kiloniellales bacterium | reverse complement strand
GCGTGCATCAGGCCGCGCCCTCCGCAAGGTTGCTTTGCAGCCGGCGGGTCAGGGCGTCGAGGCAGGCCATGCGGACGGCGACGCCCATCTCGACCTGCTCGCGGATCAGCGAGCGGTCGATGTCGTCGGCCAACTCGCTGTCGATCTCGACGCCGCGGTTCATCGGGCCCGGGTGCATGACCAGGGCGTCGGGCTTGGCCGCCTTCAGCTTCTCGTTGTCGAGGCCGAAGAAGCGGAAGTACTCGCGCACCGATGGGACGAAGCTGCCGTGCATGCGCTCGGTCTGGAGCCGAAGCATCATGACGATGTCGCAGTCCTTCAGGCCGGCCCGCATGTCGAAGAAGGCCTCCACCCCCAGGCGGTCGATCGCGGCCGGCAGCAGGGTGGGCGGGGCGATCACCCGTACCCGGGCGCCCAGAATGCTGAGCAGGTGGATGTTCGAGCGGGCGACCCGGCTGTGCAGGATGTCGCCGCAGATGGCCACCAGCAGGCCCTTGAGGCTGCCCCGGCGACGGCGGATGGTCAGCGCGTCGAGCAAGGCCTGGGTCGGGTGCTCGTGGCTGCCGTCGCCGGCGTTGATCACAGCGCAGTTGACCTTCTCGGACAGCAGCTTGACCGCGCCCGAGTCCGGGTGGCGGACGACCAGAACGTCGGGGTGCATGGCGTTCAGGGTCATGGCCGTGTCGATCAGGGTCTCGCCCTTCTTGATCGCCGACCAGGCGACCGACATGTTGATCGCGTCCGCGCCGAGGCGCTTTGCGGCGAGCTCGAAGGAGGTCCGGGTGCGGGTCGAGCTCTCGAAGAAGAGGTTGATCACCGTGCGCCCGCGCAGCAGGCTCTTCTTCTTGTCTTCCTGCCGGTTCAACTCGACGTAAGTCTCTGAAAGGTCGAGAAGAAATTCGATTTCGGGGGCCGAAAGCCCTTCGATGCCCAGCAGGTGACGGTGCCGGAAATCGAGGTCGCGCGCGGTGTCGGAAGGCGGGCTCATTAAAGCGCCGTTATGACAGCACCCGGGGCGAGTCGCAAGGAGAAGGAGGCGATCCGGGAAACTTGACACCGAGGGGCTATTTCTGTAATTTCTGTCTCAACAGAAAAGACTGAAGACGACTGATGAAGCTCACGCCGGTCATGGAACGCTACGTCCTCCACTGGGGGGAGATGGGGGCCCGCTGGGGCACCAACCGCTCGATCGCCCAGATACACGCGCTGCTCTACCTGGCGCCCCAGCCCCTGCCGGCGGAGGAGATCGCCGAGACCCTGTCGATCGCGCGGTCCAATGTCAGTACCAGCCTGCGCGAGCTGCAGTCCTGGGGCCTCGTGCGGGCGACCCACAACCTCGGCGACCGGCGCGACCACTTCGAGGCCCAGCAGGATCTCTGGCAGATGCTCACGGTCATCGTCGAGCAGCGCAAGCGCCGCGAAATCGATCCGACCCTGACCATGCTGCGTCAGTGCGTCCTCGAGTCCGACGCGGATTCCGAGACGCCGGCCGTGGTCAAGGAGCGGATCGCCAACATGCTGGGTTTTCTCGAGCGCCTGACCGGCTGGTACGAGCAGGTCTCGGGCCTGCCCAAGGCGACTCTGCTCGCCCTCATGAAGATGGGCGGCCGGATCGCCAAGTTCGTCGGCAAATCGCCCGCGAGCTGACGCAGTCGCGGCAAGAAGGGGCCAAAAAATTTTGCCAAGATGTTTCAGTCTGAACAGAAACAACAGAATTAAGGAGCAAGCAATGGCACGACGCTTCTGGGACTCGGACTTCGCCGGGCTCTGGTTCGGCCTCCGCAATCCCCGCGACCTCAGGGTCCGCAAGCCGCTGCCGCCGCGCCCCCAGGGAGCGGCGGATCTCGAAGCCAAGCCTTCTGGCATCGTCGAACGGAACCGCCGGGCCCGGCGCGAGAAGTGGGCGCTGCGCACAACGCGCTAGCGCGCCCGGGGGGACGTCATGACCATCGGAACCGCGACTTTGGCGAGAGTGTCGGAGGCTGGGCCGCCGTCTTCGCGCGCCCTCCTGGCGCCGGAGGCGGCGATCGCCGAGGCGCTGGGGCCCGCCGCCTGGGGCCGGCTCAGCCCGGCGATCCGGGCGCGCTTCGACGCACGGGCCCTCGCTCTCGGCCCGGTTCATCATCGGGGGGTGATGGGCGCGGTGCGCTGCTCCCGGCTGGGCTGGCTCTTCGCCCAGGCGAGCCGGCTGTTCGGCACGCCGCTGGCGCCTGGCGGGGGCCGGGACGTGCCGGTCGAGGTGCGGGTGTTCCGGGACCGGCGCCGCAACGGCGTCACCTGGGAGCGCCGCTACCGCTTTCCCGGCCGCCCGCCGGTCACCGTCGCCTCGACCAAGTGCCGCGACGCCGAGGGCGGCTTCCTCGAGGTGACGGCGGGCGGGCTCGGCATGTGGCTCGACCTCTTCGAGGCTGATGGCCGGCTCCGCTTCCGCAGCCGTGGCTACTTCATCGAAGGGCTCGGCCGGCGCTGGACCCTGCCGGATTGGATTACGCCCGGTGAGACCTTGGTGGAGCACGGCGACGAGCCGGAAGGCCGCTTCCGCTTCACCATGACCATCCGCCACCGCCTGTTCGGCGAGACCTTCTTCCAGGACGGGGTGTTTCAGACGCTCGAGAAAGAGGAGACCTGAGATGGAAGCGCTGCTGTGGCTCGTGCTCTTTCAGGCGCCGCTCGGCGCCTTCGACATCGTCTACCACCACGAGGTCACCGAGCGCCTGACCTGGAAAGCAAGCGCCGCGCGCGAGCTGCGCCTCCACGCCTGGCGCAACGGCTTCTATGTCCTGATCTTCCTCTCCTTCGGTTGGCTCGCCTGGGAAGGTCTCCTCGCCTGGGTCTTCGGCGCGGTCCTCCTGGCCGAGATCGTGATCACGCTGTGGGACTTCCTGGTCGAAGACCGGACCCGCGACCTGCCGCCGAGCGAGCGGGTCACCCACACGGTCCTGGCGATCGCCTATGGGGCGATCCTCGCGCTGCTGCTGCCCGTGCTGGCCGAGTGGGCGGCGCGGCCGACCGGCCTCGCCGTGGAGCCGCGCGGCTGGCTCTCCTGGGCCATGACGCTCTACGCCGCCGGTTGCGCCTTCTGGGCCTGGCGCGACGGCCGGCGCTCGGCGGCCATGGCGCGGCGCGCCCGGGAGCCGCGCGACAACCCGGCCGCGGCGCTGCCGGGCCGCTGGTCGCTCCTGGTCACAGGTGGCACCGGCTTCGTCGGCCAGCGCCTGGTCCAGGACCTGATCGATGCCGGCCACGACGTCACGGTCCTGACTCGCGACCGGCGCAAGCTGCGCGGCTTCGGCGGTGCGCTGCGCGGCATCGAGACCCTGGACGCGTTGCCGCCAGGGGTCGCCTTCGACGGGGTGATCCACCTGGCCGGCGAGCCGGTCGCGAACGGCCGCTGGACCCGCACCAAGAAGGCCAGGATCCTGGACAGCCGGGTGGAGGGCACCCGGGCGCTGGTCGACTGGATCGGCCGGCAGAGGCTCAAGCCCCGTGTCCTGGTGAGCGCCTCGGCGCTCGGCTACTACGGCCACGGCGGGGCCGGGCGCTTCACCGAACGCAGCAAGCCGCGGCCCTCGTTCGGCCATGCGGTCTGTTCGGCCTGGGAAGCCGAGGCCGGGCGCGCGGAAGCCCAGGGCCTGCGGGTCTGCACGCTGCGGATCGGCCTGGTCCTCGACGCCGACGGCGGCGCCCTCGGACAGATGATGCTGCCTTTCGAGCTCGGCCTCGGCGGCCCGGTCGGCAGTGGGACCCAGGGCTTCTCCTGGATCCACCGGGACGACATGGTCGGCCTGATCGTCCACGCCCTGGCCGAGGACGCTTTTGCCGGCCCGGTCAACGCGACGGCGCCGCAGGCGATCACGAATCGGGACTTCGCCCGCGCGCTGGGCCGCGCCCTGCACCGCCCGGTGGTCCTGCCCGTGCCGGCCTGGGTCTTGCGGCTCGCCCTCGGCCAGATGGCCGAGGAGCTGCTGTTGGGGGCCCAGACCATCCTGCCGGCGCGGGCGATCGCCAGCGGCTATCGCTTCCGCTACCCCGAGATCGACGGGGCCCTGGCGGCGATCGTGGGGCGAGATTTAAAGCAGGACGAGGCGAGCAGTCCCGCACCGCTTATCGATCCGAAGGCGCTGGCGAAATGAACTTCGCCCCCGCCGACCGTGCTCCGAGTAATGGAGATGCTCTCGACTTTGCTCGAGCGGCCTTGGGTCTCTTGCTGGCACAACCGGCACCGGCGTTCGCCTTGGCCGCCTGTATTCCTTGGCGCAGCCCCTCAGATTTCTTCGCATTGGCCTGTCTTCTGACGGTCTTTTCCCTCTTTCAGACCGTCCCGCTCACCCTCTTCTGCGGGCTTCCGGTTGCGCTGACTTTTCACCGCCTGGGTTGGCGCGGCTGGCCCCCTTATGCAATCGCCGGCGCTGTGATTGGGAACATTCCCGCGTACGGATACTTCAGGCCGGATCTCGACTGGATCGCCTTCTGGTCGCTGATGGGGGCCATTTCAGCCTCGGCGTATTGGCTTGCCGCATACGGCCGCCAACGCGCCTGGTCTCTGTGCGGCGGACTATTGGCCTTTGCGATTGCCGTCCGAGTGGTCCTGGAATTGGCAGTTTGAGCGCGTACTGGGTCGGTTCTCGATAACAATAATCACGTGCTGTCTTCTGGCCAAAACCTATGGGCGAGGCGCGTTAGATCACTTCACCGGCCCTAAGATCCGCTATTTCCTGGATGCTTAGCCCAGCCTCCTTGAGCACCGCATCAGTATCTGCGCCCATCCTGGGCGGCGGGTCGCGGTAGTCGATGCTGCTCTCGGAGAACTTGATCGGGTTGCCGATCAGGTCGACGGCGCCGCCCGTCGCGCCGGCGTAGGGCACGGAGACCTTCATCTCGCGGTGCAGCACCTGGGGGTCGGCGAAGACCTGGTCGAGGGTGTGCACCGGGCCGGCCGGCACGCCGAGCTCGGCCAGGCCGTCGAGCCATTCCCGGACGGTCTTCTGCCGGGTTACCTCGGGCAGGAGGTCGTAGAGCGCGCGGCGGTTCCTGACCCGCTGCGCGTTGGACGTGAAGCGCGCGTCCTCGGCCAGCTCGGGGCGGCCGGCGAAGGCGCAGAAGCGCTGGAACTGGCGATCGTTGCCGGCGGCCAGGATGAAGTAGCCGTCGCTGCATGGCAGCGTCTTGTAAGGCACGATGTTGGGGTGCTCGTTGCCCTGTCGCTTCGGCAGCTCGCCCGAGGTCAGGTAGTTCAGCCCCTCGTAGGTCAGCCAGGCGACCTGGGTGTCGAGCAGCGCCAGGTCGACCGCCTGGCCCCGTCCGGTCTGCTCCCGTCGGTAGAGCGCGGCCAGGATGGCGCTGACCGCGTACATGCCGCACATGATGTCGGCGATGCCGATGCCGACCTTGATCGGCTCGCCCTCGGGCTCGCCGGTCAGGCTCATGATGCCGCCCATGCCCTGGGCGAGATAGTCGTAGCCAGCGCGCGGCGCATAGGGGCCGGTCTGGCCGAAGCCGGTGATCGAGCAGTAGATCAGCTTCGGGTTCTCGTCCTTGAGGTCGTCGTAGGAGAGGCCGTAGTTGGCGAGGCCGCCGGTCTTGAAGTTCTCGACCAGGATGTCGGAGCGGGCGATCAGGCGGCGCGCCAGGGCCTGGCCCTCGGGCTTGGCGATGTCGATGGTGACCGAGCGCTTGTTGCGGTTGCTGGAGAGGTAGTAGGCGCTCTCCGTGGTCTCGGCGCCGCTCTCGTCCCGGACGAAGGGCGGGCCCCATTTGCGGGTGTCGTCGCCCTGGCCTGGGCGCTCGATCTTGATCACGTCGGCGCCCAGATCGCCCAGCAACTGGGTGCAGGTCGGGCCGGCCAGGATGCGCGTCAGGTCGAAGACGCGGAGGCCCTTGAGCGGTGCGGTCATGGCGGTTCTCCCCAAGCGGCGGTCTGCCGGTGCAGACGAGGTTCTGCGGCCATGTTGGGGGATCGTCAAGGTGCCCGGGCCGGAACCGCCCGCGCCTCAGCCGAAGTGGCGCAGCAGGGCCACCGTCAATGGCAGGCTCAGCGCCGCCAGCGCCACCTGGATGGTGATGACGCTGGCCATTAGCCGCGCGTCGCCGCCCAGCTGGCGCGCCAGGACGAAGGCGCTGGGCGCCGTCGGCAGGGCGTTGAACAGGACGGCCACGGCCGCCGCGATGCCGCTCACGCCGAGCAGGTCGCAGGCCCAGAAGGTCAGCGCCGGGAGCGCGGCCAGCTTGATCACGCTGGCCAGCAGCAGCCCCACGCCGTTGGCGGCAGCGGCGGCGAACTCCAGTCCCGCGCCGACCGCCAGCAGGCCCAGGGGCAGGGCGCCCTGGGCCAGGATTGCGAGGCCCTCGTCGAGCACCGGCGGCACCGGCCAGCCGGACAGGTTGACCGCGATCCCGGCGGCGCAGGAGACGACCAGCGGATTGGTCACCAGCTTGACCAGGGCGCCGCCGGCTGCGCCGCGCCGGCCGGCACCGTAGCGCAGCAGCGCAATGATGGAGATTAAGTTGGTCAGGGGGACGATCAGCGCGATGGCTGCGGCCGCGAAGGCGAGCCCGGGCGCGCCGTAGAGCGCCGAGACGATGGCCAAACCGATGTAGGTGTTGAAGCGGATCGCACCCTGCAGGAGGCTGGTGAACTCGTGACCCCGGCGCAGCAGCGTCGGCCGCAGGATCAGCAGCAGGAGGACCACCACCAGGATCGCGGCCGCCATGGCCCCAGCCATCGGCAGGACCTGGCGGACCGCCACGCGCGCGCTTGCGAGGGTCGTGAACAGCAGGGCCGGGAACAGCACGAAATAGGTCAGGCGCTCGGCGCCGCGCCAGAACATCTGGCTGAACAGTTCGCCGGCGGCGAGCGCGTAGCCGACCAGGATCAGCAGGAAGACAGGAGCGATGGCGAGGGCGATCTCGAGCATGGCGTCTCGCCTAGGCTGCCGGGCCCGCGCCGGCCTGCCGGGCCAAGGCGTCGAGGGCGCCCTGCAGGATGTAGGCGGCCGCCAACTTGTCCACGACCTCGCCCCGGCGCCTTCGGCTCATGTCCGCTTCGCTGACCAGGAGCCGCTCGACCGCGGCGGTCGACAAGCGCTCGTCCCAGAACGCGATCGGCAGGTCCAATCCGGCCTGCTCGACGAGATTAGTGGCGAACTGGCGGGTCGACTGGCAGCGCGGCCCCTCGCTGCCGTCCATGTTGACCGGAAGGCCGATCACGATCCCCGCGACCTCGCGCTCGGCGCAGAGACCGGCGAGGGACTTTGCGTCGGCGGTGAACTTGCCCCGTACAAGGGTCTCGAGCGGAGACGCGACCCGCCGGGCGCCGTCGGAGATCGCCAGGCCAAGCGTCTTGCTGCCCAGATCGACCCCGAGCAGCCGGCCCCGCCGGGGCAGGGCGGCGGCGAAGGCTTCGAGGGAGAAGATCGACATGGGGCCTTTTCTCGGCCGGGGTTCGGCGGGCGTCCTTGCGCGGAGGCCTCCATCAAGGGGTGGAAGCCGGCCGCTTTGCAACGACAAAAACTGTGTTCCTGCGCCGTGTCCCCGTCGAGGATCAAGAAAGGTACTTGGCGAGATCGGCGATCACCACCGTGTTGCCGAGCACCACGGTGACCAGCATGAAGGTCAGCAGCAGGTAGCGGAAGATGTTTGCCTCGAGGCGCGGCTTGAGCGCCCGCACGTCGCGCAACAGGGACGAGAGGTTCCCCGAGATCGCCCGCAGCTTCTGTCGCTCGGTGTTCTGCCAGACCTGATAGATGACCAGGGCGTAGATCGATCCCGCGCTGAGCAGCAGGGATATCGCGACCATGCCGCGGACCAGATGGAGATTGGAGGCGTTATAGGCGGCGATCACCATGAGCGCGCCGAAGATCAGCAGGGTCGCGCCAAGCGACTTCCACTGCTGCGACTTCGCGAAGCGTATGGTGTCGGCCGACTCGCGGTAAAGGGTCAGCATCTCCGCATGGCTCCGATCGTCGAGCGTCGACTCTTCGAATTCCAGCACGCTATCGTGCGGCATATCGAGCATCCTCTGTCCTCCTTGCAATCCTGATACCGGCGCGGCGCGCCGTTGCAGGCCAGCGAGAAGATCTCTCGGGGGTACAATTCAGGATTTCCAGGCGCAGAGTCGGGCGAAACGTTTTCCGAAGGCTTAACGGCCCCCTGCGCTGCGCGCGCGTGCCTCAGGCGACGGTGGCGCCGGCGAACACCTTGGCGGTGATCATCTCCCGCACGGCGCCGGCCTCCGGGCCAGGCGCCCGCTGCTCGGTCATGACCGGGAAGCGCTCGCGGACCTCGTTCAGCAGCGGACGCAGACGCGGCGGCGCCTCCCGCTCGGTCGCGTGGAAGGCCTGGCTGGCGATCACGGTGAGGCAGGCCAGCCCCGCGTCGAGGCAGCGCCCCGCCTCGGCTTCCTTGGCCCAGGACAGGAAGGTGGGCGCCGGGACGTCGTTCTGCCCGAAGCCGCCGCCCTCGCTGCCGGGCAGGAAGGTGCGCTGGGCGGCGTGGCGCGCCTGCTCGGCAAAGGCCACGGCGGTGAAGCCCAGGCAACCGATGTAGCCATCCTCCTCGCGCCGCAGGTGGTCGGGCAGCTTGGACACCTTGCCGTCGAGCAGCTTGGTCACCTGCCGGTCGGCCAGGATCGCCAGGTCGGCCCAGGCCGCGGCCAGGGCGTCGAGCGCTGGATAGGCCTGGGCGTTGTGGTAGCCGCCGGTCGAGACCACCCGTCCGAGCGGGTGGTCCGCGTCGGGCGCGAGGAACAGCGGGTTGTCCGAGACGGCGCGCAGGGAGGTCGCGGCTGCGGCCTCCGCCTGGGACAGGACCCGCTCGGCCTGGCCGAGAACCCGCGGCACGATCCGCCACGAGACCGGCGCCTGATAGGGCCGGCGCCGCGCCGGATCGGCCGCCCCGTCATCGATCCAGTGGCGCAGGGCGCGCAGGGCGGCGGCCTCGTGGGGGTCCTCCCAAAGGCTGTCGAGCGCCGGGTCGAGGTGGCCGAGCGGTGCCTGCAGCGCCTCGTAGGCCAGGGCGAAGACCTCGGTCGCGACCGCCAGGCGTGCGCGCGCCGCCAGGACCGCGTCCGCCAGGAGCGCCGCGGCGCAGGGGCTGCCGTTCACCAGCGAGAGGGAATCCTTCTCCGCCAGGTCGAAGCGCGCGGCCAAGGGGCCGAAGAGGTGGGAGAGGGCGAGGATCTCGCCGGGGCTGCCGTTGCCTTCCCAGGGTATCGGCGGCAGCGGCCCGCCGGCCAGCAGCCCGGCGACCGCGACGCCCAGCGCAGGGGAAATGGCGGCGTGGCCCTCGATGAAGTTGGCCAGCCGGGCCAGAACGATTCCCCGGGCGACCCGCTCTGGCAGGGTCTGGCCGAAGCTCGCGGCCGCCGCCGACGGCGGCTTGCGCGCGTGGGCGCGGCGCTGTTCCGGGGTGAAACGCAGGTGCGCCATCTGGCCGTAGCCGGAGGTGACACCGTAGATAACGATGTCCTCGTCCGCATCGAGCAGCGTGAGGAAGGCGGCCCGGCACTCGGTCATACGCTGAACCACGGCGTCGTCGAGCGCTACCGGCCGGGCCTGCCAGGCAACCTGGAAGAAGGCGTCGAGGGTCAGGTCGTCTCGGCTCGCGAGGGTCACCGTCATCGAGGTCTCTCTCCTTTTGGCCCTGCCCCGGAGGGCCGGATTGGGCCTTGTGTTCCGCCGCCAAACACGGTGCCATGGAGAGCCTGTCTTCGGCAAAGGGGGAGGGACGGCTTGAATATCGACAAAGTCCCGGTCGGGCGGAAGCCGCCCTACGAGGTCAACGTCATCATCGAGGTGCCGCTCGGCGGCGAACCGGTAAAGTACGAGCTCGACAAGGGCTCGGGGGCGATCTTCGTCGACCGTTTCCTGCATACGGCGATGCGCTACCCCTGCAACTACGGCTTCATTCCCCATACCCTGGCGTCGGACGGCGACCCGGTCGACGCTCTGGTCGCCGGACCCACGCCGGTGGTGCCGGGGGCGATCATCCGGGCCCGGCCGATCGGCGTTCTGCTCATGGAGGACGAGGCCGGTCTCGACGAGAAGCTGCTCAGCGTGCCGGTCGACTCGCTTTATCCCTACTACGCCAAGGTCGGGTCCTACCGCGAGCTGCCCAACATCCTGCTCGAGCAGATCACCCACTTCTTCACCCACTACAAGGACCTGGAGCCGAAGAAGTGGGTCAAGGTGGTCGGCTGGGGCGAGGCCGAGGAGGCCTGCCGCCTGATCGAGAAGGCGATCGAAGCGGGCAAGTCTTAGGAGAGCTCGAAGACCTCCGCCGGGCGGGGCTTGCGCGCCCGGCCGGCGCGACTATGCTGCGCCGCCATCGTTTCTGGATGAGGGAACCTGGGGATGGGGACGGAAGGGCTGCAGGAGTTCTGGACGGTCGTCGTCGAGGTCTGGCAGCACGGCTTGCTCGGCGTCGATATCGCGCGCATCCTAGTCGCGCTGGCCATCTTTGTCGGCTTCCTACTGCTGCGGCGACTGTTCACGAACATCGTCCTGGCGCGCCTCAAGTCCTGGACCGAGCGCACCAAGATCCGCGTCGACAACGCGGTGATCTCCGCTCTCGAGAACCCGCTCCGTTTCGTGCCCGTGGTCATGGGCGTCTTCTTCGCCTTCCGTTATATGGAGCCGACCGGCCTGCTGGAGAACGTGGCCGACAGCACCGTGCGATCGCTGGTCGCGTTCACGATCTTCTGGGCGCTGCACAACACGGTCGACCCCTTGAGCTTTCTCTTGGGCGCCCTGGAGCGCATCTTCTCCAGGGCCATGGTCGAGTGGCTGATCAAGGCGATCAAGATCGCGCTGATCTTCATCGGCGGCGCCACCATCCTGGAGATATGGGGCATCAGGGTCGGCCCCTTGATCGCCGGACTGGGGCTCTTCGGTGTCGCCGTCGCCCTTGGCGCCCAGGACCTCTTCAAGAACCTGATCGCCGGTATCCTGATACTCGGAGAAAAGCGGTTCAGCGTCGGCGACTGGATTCGCGTGGACGGGGTCGTCGAGGGCACGGTCGAGAGCATCGGCTTCCGCTCGACCCGGATCCGGCGCTTCGACAAGGCGCCGGTCCACGTTCCCAACGCGAAGCTGTCGGACAATGCCGTCACGAACTTCTCGGGGATGACCCATCGCCGGATCTACTGGGTGATCGGGGTCGAGTACCGGACCAGCGTCGAACAGCTGCGCCGGATCCGCGACGAAATCGAAGGCTATGTTCTGGGCGAGGACACCTTCGCCAAGCCGCCCGAGGTCTCGACCTTCGTGCGCATCGACAAGTTCAGCGACTCCTCGATCGACATTCTCCTCTACTGCTTCACGCAGACGACCAACTGGGGCGAGTGGCTCGAGATCAAGGAGCGCTTGGCGTATCGGATCAAGGACGTGGTCGAAGGCGCCGGCGTGGGTTTCGCCTTCCCCAGCCAGTCGCTCTACGTCGAGACGATGCCCTCGGAGAGACCTGAGGTCTTCTCGCCTCCGAAGCCCGTTCCCGATTTGGCCCGCACCACGTCGTAAGGCCGGGATTCGGCATCGCGCCCAAGTTCGGCGGCCGGCAATCGGCAGATTCCGTCACGGTATTATAGAAATACGCCAGTACAGTTCTCGTATTAGTGATAGAAACTTTGAAATTTTCATGATGCTTGCGGCCAGTGGTTGTATGGACATCATGATTTCGCTGTACAAAGGCTGAAAATGGTGTCTCATATCTAGAACAATTGTATCAATACACGCATTGCAGGGTTTTGGCCGCCCGCGTGCGGACGACAAGAACAAGGCCAAACAACGAGAGGCCGAACTGCGAGAGGCAGAATGACGCGGTCCAAAGCGGGCTCCCTTGGACTATCCGGCCGTTCCGGTCGCAAATCTGACATCTCCTCTTCCGGGCGCTTGTCGCAGAGACCGACCTGCGGTGCGCGGTCGCGCGGGCCGGGTGGCGACCAGGCGGCGGCCGAGGTCGGCAAGCCGCCGGCCCGGACCAAGGCCAGGAGCGGTGCCAACGGTGCGGCGAAGCCGCGGCCCGACGGAATGCCGGAGGCGCCGCGGGCGGAGGCCACGGGGAGATTACAGGACCTCACGCGGCTGGTGTCGGACTGGATCTGGGAGACGGACCGGGACCTGGTCCTGACCTATGCCTCGTCCCGCGTAACCGAGCTCCTGGGTTTCCACCCCGCCGAGATTATCGGCCGCCCCTTGAGCGAGCTCTCGGTCGATCCGGGCGAGTTGACGGCGGTCTTCGGGGCAGGCCACCCGGCTCCGCCGTTTCGGGCGCTCGACCTCCGGCTTCGTAGCCGCGACGGCGGCGTGCATCGCTTCAAGGTCAGCGGGCTGCCGGTCTTCTCGGGGAACCGCCAGAAGTTCGTCGGGTATCGCGGAACGGCGCAGGACGTCACGCCCCTCGTCGCCAAGGAAGAGGCGCTGCGGGAAGCTGTCCAGGCGGCCCAGTCGGCCAATCGGATCAAGAGCGAGTTCCTGGCCAACACCAGCCACGAATTGCGCACGCCCCTTAACGCGATCATCGGATTCACCGAGATCATGCATGCCGGCCGATTCGGGCCGGTCGGCAGCGCCCGCTACCGGGACTACCTCGGCAACGTGCTGGAGAGCGCACAGCACCTGCTGTCCCTGATCAACGACATTCTCGACGTCGCCAAGGTGGAAGCGGGACGGGTCGACCTGGACGAGGCGCTTGTCGATCCCGCGGCGCTGGCGGACCAGGCGCTTCGCCTCGTGTCCGACGGCGCGGAAAAGGCCGGGATTCTGTTACGCGAAAACCTGACGGCGCCGGTTCAGATCTACGCCGATGCTCGCAAGCTTCGCCAGGTCCTGCTGAACCTGCTTTCGAACGCCATCAAGTTCACGCCGGATGGCGGTGAAGTCGAACTTACGGGCGCCCTGACGGACAGGGGCGAGTTCATCTTTCGTGTCGTCGACAACGGGATCGGGATCGCCGAGGAAGGCCTCGAGGCCGTCCTGACGCCGTTCGGCCAGGCGGACAGCCTGCAGCGTCACGAGGCCCAGGGAACCGGTCTCGGCCTGCCGCTCTCCAACGCACTGGTCAAGCTGCACGGCGGGCGCCTCGAAATTGCCAGCGTGATCGGAGAGGGAACCGAGATCGCCGTTTTCCTGCCGGTCGACAGGGTCGTGCACCGGAAGCTCGCAGCGGGCGGGGGGCAGCCATGACGAAGGTCGTTCGTCCTGCGCCCGCCAAGCGACAATCAACAGTTGCCAAAGACACCCTGCTTTTTCATGGATAGTTCGTATATAAACAATTTATTCAGAATTTTAGGGAAAATTTTGCCTACCCCATCCGTCAAGACCTCTCGATCACCCCACTTAGTCAGAACCGGCTAACCAGAAGAAAAGGCCTAAAACGCAAGTATAAATGGTAGAAAGATAAGTTTTGTTCAAAATACTGTTAATTGTCTTTATACCTTGACTAAACATAAATACGTAAACATAATAACTTGGATAATAACTACTTACCAAGTACGAGATGTGGAGTAGGCGCGGGGACGTTGGAAAGCAAAAGACGAGTACCAGACCACTGATCGTGCACGAAGAGTCAGGCAAGAAAAAGGAAAGTCATGAAGGTTCTAGTGGTTGACGATCATTGGATCTCGAGAGTTGCTCTCAAGCCTCTGATCGCAGAAATCGATCGCGATGCCGAGTGTCTGGAAGCGCAGAGCTTCGGCACGGCATCCGGGCTCATCGCGGAAAATCCGGATCTGGACCTGATCATCCTGGATCTTCTGCTGCCGGACATGGATGTCGCCGAGGGCTTGCGTAGCTTGCATGAGCAGGCGCCCCAAGTTCCGATCGTCGCCTTTTCCATGGTCGAGAACCGCCACGAGGTGCTGCGGACAGTCGAAATGGGCGTTGCGGGATACATTCCCAAGGCCTCGACCGGTGAGGAGATCGTCAAGGCGCTGGAGCAGGTGCTGGCCGGCGAGCTCTATCTGCCGCGCATGCTGCTGAAGGAGTCTGGCCAGAAGTCGACCGACTTTCGCGGCCACATGCCGCTCGACGCCGCGCCGCGGCAGGCCATCGCCAACCTGACGGACCGTCAGCGACAGGTCCTTTCGTTCCTGGCCCAAGGCATGACGAACACCAAGATCGCCAAGGAACTGGGGCTCTCGGAGAACACCGTGCGGATCCATATCTCGGCAATCCTGCGGGCGCTGGACCTGGACAACCGAACCCAGGCCGCTCTGCTCGCCGCCCAGTATCTGCGGACCGCGACCGCGATCTGAACCTTCGGCCCGTCGGCAGCGCCCCCGCGCTGGCGGGCCGGCCGTCAGCTCTTGATCCGACGGCGATGGGGGTCGAGCAGCGGCGCGGTGTGGAGCCGGCATGCAAAGCGCCGGCCTGCCACTTCCAGCTCGTAGTGGCCGCTCTCGAGAAACGCCTTATCGACCCCCTCGGCGTTGCGGACGTAGCCGTAGCCGATGTTACTCTCCAGCGTATAGCCCCAGCCGGCGCTACTCAGCCAGCCGACCGGCAGACCGTCGCGATAGACGGTCTCGCGCCCATGCAGGTGGCAGTCCGGATCCTCGACCGTGAAGCAGGCGAGGCGCTTGCGCAGCGGCCTTGACCTCTGTTCGAGCAGCGCCTGGCGGCCCTCGAACGGCAGAGCGCTGTCGAGCTTCACCGCCCAGGCCAAGCCCGCTTCCAGCGGCGTATAGTCGGGTCCGATATCGCTGCCCCAGGCCCGGTATCCCATTTCCAGGCGCAGCGATTCGATGGCCCGGTAGCCGGCGTGGCCCAAGCCCAGGCCTCGCCCGGCCTCGAGGATCTGGTCGTGGACCGCCAGCGCCTGGTCCACCGGAATATGCAGCTCCCACCCCAGCTCGCCCACGTAGCTGACCCTGAGGGCCCTGACCTCCGCCCCGGCGATCACCAGGTCGCGCCACTGGGCGAAAGGGAAGGACTGGTTCGAGAGATCGGCGTCCGTCACGAGGCTCAGCACCGCGCGGGAGCGCGGGCCCATGAGGCTGAGAACCGCGATACGCTCCGTCACCTCTGTCAGGCGGCAGCGGCCCCTATCGGGCAGGTTTCGGGCTATCCAGGCGTAATCGCGGGTCGCCGATCCGGTCCCGGTCACGATGTAGAAGCGGTCCTCGGCGAGCCGCGTGACCGTCAAGTCGCACTCGATGCCGCCGCGGCGGTTCAGCATCTGGGTATAGGTGACATGACCGACCGGCCGCTCGACCCGGTTGGCGCAGATCCAGGAGACCGCGGAGAGGGCATCGGGGCCCTCCAGCTCGTACTTGGCGAAGGAGGACTGATCGAACAGGGCCGCGGCTTCCCGGACCCGACGGTGCTCCCTGCCGACCGCCTCGAACCAGTTCGGACGGCCGAAGGAGTAGGCGTCGCCCGGCCGGCTGCCCGGCTCGCCGAACCAGTTGGCCCGCTCCCAGCCGAGCTTCTCGCCGAAGCAGGCGCCTTCTCCGCGCAGCCCTTCGTAGAGCGGCGAGCGCCGGGCCGGGCGCGCCGACTGGTGCTCTTCCTGTGGCCACGATATGGCGTAATGCTTGCCGTAGAGCTCGAGGGTCCTGGCGCGCACCCAGTCGATGTCGTGGTGGTTCGGGCCAAATCGACGGAGGTCGGCCGGCCAGAGGTCGATCGGCGGCGCCCCCTCGGCGATCCACGTGGCCAGGGCCCAACCGGCCCCGCCGCTGGCCGCGATGCCGAAGGCGTTGAAGCCGGCCCCGACGAAGAATCCGCTCAGCTCCGGCGCCTCGCCGAGAATGAAATTGCCGTCGGGGGTGAAGGATTCCGGGCCATGGATCATCTGCTTGACGCCGGTTTCGGCCAGGGCCGGTACCCGCGCCAAGGCCTGGTCCATGAGCTGCTCGAAGTGCTCCCAGTCGTCATCCAGGAGCGTGAAGTGGAAGCCCTCGGGGATGCCGTCGACCGCCCAGGGAAGCGGGTCGGGCTCGTAGCCGCCCATCACCAGGCCGCCGACCTCCTCCTTGAAGTAGGTGAGCCGGTCGGGGTCGCGAAGGGTCGGCAGGTCGCCCGCGACCCCGGCGATCGGCTCTGTCACCATGTACTGGTGCTTGACCGAGACCAGCGGCACGTTGACCCCGGCCAGGCGGCCGATCTCCCGGGCCCACTGCCCGCCGCAGTTCACCACGGTCTCGCAGCGGATATCCCCCAGGGTCGTGCGCACGACCGTAACCCTGCCGTTCAGGCTCGAGATCCCGGTTACCGGACAGTCCTCGATGATCGTGACTCCGCCGCTGCGGGCTCCCTTCGCCAGCGCCTGGGTCAGGTCCGAGGGGTTGGCCTGGCCGTCGGTCGGCAGGAAGGCCGCGCCGACCAGGTCGCCGGCTTCCATCAGCGGCCAGAGGTCGCGCGCCTCGGCCGGTGTCAGCAGGTGCATCTCCAGGCCGAACGAGCGCGCCGTCGTCGCCTGGCGCTTCAACTCGGTCATCCGGTCGGCCGAGCAGGCCAGGCGCAGGCCGCCGTTCTGCTTCCAACCGGTGGCCTGGCCGGTCTCGGATTCCAGGCGGCCATAGAGTTCCACGCTGTACTTCAGCAGCTGCGTGATGTTGGCGTTGCTGCGCAGTTGGCCGACCAGACCCGCGGCGTGGAATGTGGACCCGGAGGTCAGCTTGCAGCGCTCGAGCAGGACGACATCGCCGATTCCCAGCTTGGCCAAGTGATAGGCCGTGCTGCAGCCGATGATGCCGCCGCCGATGATCACCACGCGGGCCTGATCGGGGAACGGACTCATGGACCGTCTTGGCGCTGGCCGAAGGTTTCGCCGAAAGCCTCGTAGGCCCGCTCGAAGCGCGCTAGGTTCTCCTCCGTGTAGGCCGCGTAGTCGAAATCCAGCGTCGACTGGAACTCCGAGACCATCGACCAGAGGGTCTCCCGCAGCAGGGAAGCGCATTTCATCGCCTGATAGCTGCGGAGACCGGCATGGTCCGGCGGCGCTTCGAAATAGCTTTCCAGGAGCCAGCGCTCCTGCTCGGTGGACAGCTCGTTGTTGGACGCCAGCCCGCCGAGATCGAACAGCGGCGAGTTGAAGCCGGCGTACTCCCAGTCGACCAGCCAGAGCCGGTCCCCGTCATCGATGAAGTTGGCCGCCAGCAGGTCGTTGTGGGCGAAGCGCAGGTCTATCGGCCCGACGGCCCGCTCCAGCGCCTCGGCGGCCCGAAGCAGGCCAGGCAGCCGCGGCGCGTTGCGCGTCTCCTGCCGTGTCAGCGTGCCGACATAGTCGCGGACCACGTGGAACACCCAGAAGGCCAGCACCGGGCCGCGCAGGTAGCGCGGCAGCTCGAGGTGGCAGCGGCGAACCAGCGGAACGATGCGCTCGAGCATCGCCGGTTGGCGGATGTCTTCCGGCGCCAGGGTCTTGCCCTCGATCAGCCTGAGGACCATGACTCCCGCCTCCGCGTGGACGATTTCCGGCGATATGCCGGCCGCCGCGGCGGCCCGCGCGGCGGCCAGCTCGTTGAAGCGCAGCACGCCATGGAGCGGGATGTCGTCGCCGATCCGCACGAAGTAGCCTCGGCCCCGGTCGCGCACCGTGAAGTTCAGGTTGGTGATGCCCCCTTCCAAGGGCTCGGGCTCGACCGGCCCGGACCAGCAGGGCAGGGCGGCGGCCCGGGCGGCGGGGTCGCTCTGCGTCATCTTTCCTGGTGCTCGCTTACTTTCGATGCCTCTGTTCCGATCCAGGGACCGGCCCTGGATTTGCGATCATGGACGGATAAGCGCTCTGAAGCGAGTCACGGCATGATCAATGGATGACCCAAGAGGTTCCGTCCCGAGAATTTGGCCGTCTGAGGATCCTGGCGTCTCAAGAACGAGGCGTTCCATATCGCCGAGGTCGGTCCACCATCGGCGCCTTGCAGGGCAGTGGCGGCTTATACTCGGACGATATTACAAAATCTTTTCAAACTCTCGCGTGAAGAGCGGACAATAAATCCCATGTATTAAAAGTACCGCTTACCGCTTGCGGTGCCGTATCTGGAGTATCCACCAGAGGAGGTTGCTTGCTCCGTAGGCTCTGATTTAAGTGTTTATTAATCATAACTCCAAAATAATCAAGTAATTTTTCGCTATTTGTCGAATATTCGACCGATTTTCACAGATTGTTAAATAAATTGGCGTGATAATGCGCGCAGTTAGGCCCTTATTGGAGGTTGCAACCATGCAAAAGTCTTTCGTGTCCTTTCTGAAGGACGAGTCGGGCGCCACGGCCATCGAGTATGGCCTGATCGCCGCTCTGGTTTCCGTTGCCGCCATTGCCGCGCTGCAGGGCATGGGCACGTCGCTGTCGAGCATGTTCTCGGTGGTCGACTCCCAGCTTGAGGAGGCGATGCCCGCCCCGTAACCAGGGTGGCGTGACCCCTGGAGGCCGGAAACGGCCCGGGGTCACCATCGGACCAGTAAGAAAAGGGGCCGGAGCGGCAAACGCTCCGGCCCCTTTTTTGCGTCAAAACCTTTGGCAGAGAGGGATTTGTAACCTTTAGACGCGAAGCTCACGACGCGTCCCGGTCAGCCGGCTCCTTGCCCAGATGAAGGGGCGCGCTGCCGACTAGTCGTGGACGAGGACGATGCTTGAAGCCTCTCTCCCGGCGCTTCACACCGCGGTCGCGTTGGGCTTCATGATACTGGTTGTGGCCTCCGCCATCGAGGATGCGCGGCGCATGGTGATCCCGAATCGCTACTGCCTGTCGATCGTCCTCCTCTATCCGGCACACGTGCTCACTGCGCCCGATCCCGTGCAGTGGTGGATCGCCATTCTGGTTTCCGGCGTTCTCTTCGCGCTCGGCTTCTTGATCTATCTGCGAGGGTGGACCGCCGGCGGCGACGCGAAGCTCGTGGCGGCGGTCGGGCTCTGGGCCGGAGCCGACCACGTCGCCGGTTTTCTTATCCTTACCGCCTTGGCGGGTGGCCTCATGGCGATCGCGCTATGGCTGCGGCACCGGGCACAGCGCGCACCCAGTCTGGGCATGATCCCCTTCACTCAGGCGGATCCAGATTTCGCCAGAAAACCAATGCCTTACGGTGTGTCAATCGGTGCGGGCGGCCTTTACGTGGCCTTTACCGTTCTAGGGTTACTGTAAGCGTCAACGGCCCGTTAAGGAGAACGGTCAGTCATGTCAGCACGTAGCATCATGCTTGTCGCGGCCGCCTTGCTGCTCACTGTGGGGACGATGTTCGTCGCCCGCAGTTGGCTCGCCTCGCAGCGAGCCGCGCCGAAGGTCGTCGTCAAGGAGGAAAAGAAGCAAACCAAGGTATTGGTTGCGAGGGCCGATCTGCCGATCGGCATGTTCGTCACCGAGCAGCACCTCCGATGGCAAACCTGGCCCGACGACAATCTGCCCGACAACTATCTCGTCCAAGGGCAGTTCGACAGTCAGAGCCTCTACGGCGCCGTGGTTCGCCGGAGCATTATAAGCGGAGCGCCGATCGTCAAGGGGCAGATGATCACGCCTGGAGACCGAGGTTTTCTGGCCGCGGTGCTGAAACCCGGCTTCCGCGCCTACTCCATTAAGGTCAACGCCACTTCGAGCATCGCCGGTCTGGTGTTTCCCGGAGACCGGGTCGATCTGATCATGACCCACACGATCGACGCCAACGGCGTCAAACAACAGGTCAGTGAGACCGTCCTCAAGAACCTTCGGGTTCTGGCGATCGACCAGACCTTGGAGGACCAGACCGGGCAGCCGCGGGTCGGCAAGACCGTGACCTTCGAAGTCTCTCCCAAGCAGGCCGAGATTCTGGCGGTCGCCGATACGATCGGCCGTCTCTCGCTGAGCTTGAGGAGCTTGGCCAAGGACGAAGCCGAGCTTAGGCGCATCGTCAACTCCGGAGAGGCCCTGGCAGAGCCGGTTGCCACGCGCGGCCGCACAGCCACGCGGGACTTCGAGGCGAGCGTCCTGAAGGGCATCGCCGGGTCCGGTGTCTCGGTAGTCCGTGGCAGCAGCAAGCAGGAAGAGCAGGTGTCGAAATGATTTCCCTCCGGAACTGCAGGCGCGGACTCGCCGCGCTCGGCTTTATCGCCTTCGCCCTCGTCGGCAACGTCGACGATGCTTTGGGCGCCGCGTCGGCCAATTCTGGCGCTGAACAGCCCATTCAGGTCGAGATCAGCGAAGGCCGCCTGATCAAGCTGAGCGCCGCGGCCAACTCGGTCTTCATCGCCAATCCCGGGATCGCGGATGTCGCGGTCAAGTCGCCGCGGTTGGTCTACATCTTCGGCAAGAAGACGGGCGAAACGACGCTCTATGCCGTCGACCGCAACGATCGCCTGATCGCCAGCCTGAAGGTTGAGGTGGTCCACAACGTCAGCCGGCTGAACGACACCTTGTCGGCCTTCGTCTCGAGCGGCTCGGTCGAGGCCGTTTCGATCGACGGTGCCATCATCCTGCGCGGTTACGTCACCGATCCGGCCGACGCGGAGAACGCCCGGCGCCTGGCCGAGCGATTCATCGAAAAGGAGGAGGAGGTCATCAACCGGATCGCCGTCGCCGGCCCCAACCAGGTCAACCTGCGGGTCAGGATCGCCGAGGTCGAGCGCGCGGTGGTGAAGCAGTTCGGGTTCAACTGGGAGATTGCCTTCGAGAACGCCGACATTGCTCTCGCGCTTGCGACCGGCGGCAATCCCTTCACTCTTCCGGTTCTTCGAGACGGCTCCGTCGACAACGCAGTGGGTGTTGGCGATGCCGGCAACTTCGACATCAACGGCCTGATCGACGCGCTCGCCCAGGACAGCATGATCTCCATCCTGGCCGAGCCGAACCTGACCGCCATGTCCGGGGAAACGGCGAGTTTCCTGGCCGGCGGCGAGTTTCCCATCCCCGTGGTCGAGGAAGACGGCCGGGTTACGGTCATCTTCAAGGAGTTCGGCGTCAGCCTCGCGTTTACGCCGACGGTCCTCAGTCAAGACCGCATCAGCATGCGGGTCCGGCCGGAAGTGAGTGAACTCTCGACTGCAGGCGCGATCCAGCTCCAGGGCACCATTCTGCCGGGCATTCGCACACGCCGTGCCGAGACGACGATCGAGGTCGCCTCGGGTCAGAGCTTCGCGCTCGCCGGACTGCTGCAGGACTCGTCCGAAGAATCGCTTCGCGGAACGCCGGCCCTGCAAGAGATCCCGATCCTCGGCGAACTCTTCAAGAGTGACCGTTTCGAGCGCAATGAGACCGAGCTTCTGATCATTGCGACGCCCTATCTGGTCCAGCCGACCAACCAGCGCCTGCCGCTTCCGACGGATCCCTTCATGAAGCAGGATCCCTCTGCGCCGCGCGGTGGCTTTCTGGCTGGGGCGCCGAACGCCCCCGCGACCATTCCTCTGAACGCCCAGATTCCTCTCGCCCAGAACTCGGAATTCCGGGCCGAGTTCATCGTGGAGTAAACCGATGGCCAACCCTCGTAAGCACTGGAAAATCCGCCGCGCCTCGAGCCTCTTGGCGCTGGCCTCCGGTCTCGGATTGATGGGCTGTCTGCCGCCCGACACCACGATCCAGGATTACAACCCGCTGACCTACGGCAACTGGCGGCAGATTCCCGCGCGGCCGGACGTCTTCGTGGAGTCGGTCAAGCTGGTGCACTATGCCGATTTCGAGCCGCAGTCGGTTCGCCTCGACGCGGTGGAACGGGACCGGCTGCAGCAGTTCATGGCGGAAGGCAATCTTCGCCTGGGTGACCGCATCGAGGTGCAGGTTCCCCAAGATCCCTACGGTGCCGCGACCCCCAAGATCAGCGCCCGAAGCGATTACATGCGCGACGAACTGAGCGGGCTCGGGCTGCCGATAACGGTGGTGGAGACGCCGGCGCTGCCCGGTGGAGCCAACTACGTGGCTGTCGTTGTCAATCGCGCCGTCGTCATGACGCCGGACTGCGACACGGGTGAGCCCTGGATCGCGAACCGTCCCGATTACCAGGTCGGCTGCGCCTACAACAGCGCGCTCGGCATGATGGTAGCGGACCCGCGTGACCTTGTGCGCGGCCGGCTCCTCGGTCCTGCCGACGCGGAATCGACGGCGCGCGGGATCAAGGGATATCGCGAGCCTGCACAGAGAGATCAGGATGACGGTGGTCTCAATATCGAGTCGACCAGCGATAACTGATAGAGGGATAACGCGGATATGAGCGCGGCTGAGGATTTCGCGGAGTCAGACTCGCTGGCCATGGCGGGGGCGGACTGCGTCGCTTTCGTGAACGATATCCAGACCAAGGAGATCGTATCGACGGTCGCGCGCCAGTTCTACGACGAGCCGGTCGTGCGTGACGGTGACACATCCGATGCGCTCGCCTTTCTTTCCGAGGCGCCGGCCCCGCGGGTGCTGATCGTGGACATCGGCGACAACAACTCGCCTTTGAGCGCGATGCTGTCGCTGACCACCGCCTTTACCGAAGACACCCGTCTGATCGGTATCGGCGAGGTGAACGACATCTCGCTGTACCGCGAGCTGACCGAGGCCGGCGTGACCGACTACCTGGTCAAGCCGGTGAACGAGAAGGCCCTGGCCGGGGCACTGGAGCGGGCCGAGGAGCCCGTCGCCACCGCCAGCACGTCGGCGGCCCCCGTGACCGAGAATTCACGCAAGATCGTTGTGCTGGGCGCTCGGGGCGGGGTCGGCGCGACGACCATGGCGGTCAACTTCAGCTGGCTGTTCGCCGAGAGCTTCGGCATGCGCACGACCCTGATCGACCTGGATCTCGAATTCGGGACCGTCGCCCTGGCGCTCGATCAGGAACCGACCCGCGGGCTGAGGGAGGCCCTCGAGAACCCGTCCCGGATCGACGGCCTGTTCATCTCGAGCGCTACCGCCAAGGTGACCGACCGGCTGTCGGTCATGGCCACGGAGGAGAGCCTGGCCGGCGAGATCGTGTTCGCCAGCGACGGCGTCGAGGCGCTTTTCGACATTCTCGGCAAGTCCAACGAGTGCCTTGTCGTCGATCTGCCCCGCAGGTCCTACGCCCTGCGCCACCAGGTGCTCAAGGCGGCGACCCACGTCCTCTTGGTGACCGAGCTCTCGCTCTCGGGGCTGCGCGACACGATCCGCCTGCTCGGCAACGTCGAGGAGGCCGGCTCGAAGGCCAAGGTCATGGTGGTCGCCAACCGGGGCGGCGGCGACCAGCAGGCCATGCGCCTGCCGGACTTCCAAAAGGCCCTCGGACGCAAGGTCGACCTGCTTGTCCCCGACGAGGCCAAGGCCTTCAACGAGGCCGCCAACTCAGGCAAGCCGCTGGTGCACGCCGCGCCGCGCAGCAAGGCGAGCCGGGTTATGCAGAAGCTGGCCGGCGACGTCATGGGCAAGCGCGCCAAGGCGTCGAAGAAGGCGAAGGGCGCGCCCAAGAAGTCGCTGTTCAGCCTTCCTGGTCTGGGAAGCAGGAGCAATGGGTAGCATCGATGCAGGGAACCCCGCGGTCGGCGTGCCGGGCGGACTGCTGAATGAACCGTGTTTCAGAATGGGCAAGAGGAGCACACCCTAGATGGCCGGACAAACGCTCCGAGCCGAAGCCGGAAAGAAGCAGGGCTCGGATCTCGGACCCTATCTCGAGAGGATGAAGCCGCGGCTGCTGGAAGCCTTCGAGGGGGAGAACGTCGGTTCACTCGCGCGCCCGGAGCTGGCGCTGCGCATCGGTCAGATCGTCACCGACGACCTCGGGGCCGAGGCCGAGAAGTTCAACCTGCTCGAGCGCAGGACGTTGGTCTCCAACCTTATCGATTGGCTGACCCGTTGCAGCCCGGTGGCGCCGGCGGGCGGCGGCCGCTCGGCGGGCGGGCGTAACGCGGCGGCGACCCCGCGTCCGCAGAAGGCCGAAGCCAGCTCGGTCGCCGAGCAGCGGCGTGCCAATCCGGCCTACAACTCCGCGGTGGAGGCCGCGAAGGAGCGGATCCAGCCTCTGGTCATGGAGCGCCTGGATCTGGCGGCCGCCTCCCAGCTGCCGCGCGAGGAACTCTCCTCCCAGGTCGGCGAGATCGTCTCCGAGCTGCTCGCGGAAGAGCAGCTCCGCCTGAACGGCCAGGAGCACACGGCGGTCGTCGACCTTCTGCTCGACGACATGCTGGGCCTCGGTCCGCTGGAACCGCTGTTGGCCGACGAGGGCATCAACGACATCATGGTCAACGGCGCCCATCAGGTCTACGTCGAGCGCAAGGGCAAGCTCGAGCTGACCGACGTCCGTTTCCGCGACGACCCGCATGTGCTCAACATCTGCCGCCGGATCGTCTCGCAGGTCGGCCGCCGGATCGACGAAACAACGCCGCTCTGCGACGCCCGTCTCAAGGACGGCAGCCGGGTCAACATCATCATTCCGCCGCTGGCGATCGACGGTCCCTCGATCTCAATCCGGAAGTTCGCCAAGAAGGGCATCACGCTCGACGTCATGGCCAAACAGGGCAACATCTCGCCCGAGATGTGCACGGTCCTGAAGATCGCTGCCCGCGCCCGGCTCAACATCCTGATCTCCGGCGGCACGGGATCGGGCAAGACCACCCTTCTGAACGCCTGCTCGCAGATGATCGACCAGGGCGAGCGCATCGTGACCATCGAGGACGCCGCGGAGCTCCAGCTCCAGCAGCCCCACGTCGTGCGCCTGGAAACCCGGCCGGCCAACCTGGAGGGCTCGGGCGAGATCGACATGCGCGACCTGGTCAAGAACTCGCTGCGTATGCGCCCCGACCGCATCATCCTCGGCGAGGTGCGCGGCGCCGAGGCTGTCGACCTCCTGCAGGCCATGAACACGGGCCACGACGGCTCGCTCGGCACGATCCACGCCAACCGACCCCGCGAGGCGCTGACCCGCCTCGAGAACATGGTCGGCTTGGCCGGCATCAACCTGCCCAGCAAGGCGGTGCGCACCCAGATCGCCGCCGCGGTCGACATGATCGTCCAGGTCCAGCGCCAGCGCGACGGTATGCGGCGGATCACCTACATCTCCGAGATCGTCGGCATGGAAGGCGACATCATCACCACCCAGGACCTCTTCACCTTCCAGTTCGAGGGCGAGGGCGAAGACGGGTCCGTCAAGGGCAGCTTCAAGTCTTCGGGCCTGCGGCCGAACTTCACGCCCAACGCCGCCTACTTCGGCCTCGACAAGCGTCTCATGGAGGCCATGGGATGATCGAGGACCTGCTCGCCGGTCCGCAGAACCCGGAGGATCTGCTTCTCCTGATGATTCCCCTCGGGGGGGTCGTCCTTCTGCTGTTGGCTTTCGCGGTCGGCGGCTCGAAAGAGAAGCAGCTGAACCAGCGGGTCCAGCAGATCAAGGGCGGGCGGCAACCCAAGGACGCGTCGGCCCCGACCAGGAAGGTCAACGTCAAGAAATCCACGGCCGACAGTGATATCCAGGCCTTGGACAAGCTGATCAAGAACGCGCTGCCGCAGCGCGAACTCCTGCGCAAACGCCTGGCCGCGGCGGGGATCGAAGCGCCGCTCGGACGCTACCTGGGTATCTGTTTCGCGATCGGAGTCGCGGCCGCACTCGCCTGCATCGCGTCGGGGCTGGTGCCGCCCCTGGGCGCCCTCTTCATCGGTATCGTGGCGGGCGTGGCGGTGCCGCATGTGGTCGTCGGCGCGATGGCGAAGCGCCGTCAGAACAAGTTCGTGGACGCTTTTCCCGACGCCATCGACCTCATGGTGCGCGGCCTCAAATCCGGCCTGCCGATCAGCGAGTCGATCAAGACGGCCGGTCAGGAAGTGCCCGACCCGGTCGGCGAGGAGCTGCGCCGGGTGACCGATGCTGTCCGGATGGGTACCAAGCTGGAGGAGGCGCTCTGGGAAACCGCGGAGCGGCTTAACCTGCAGGAGTTCAAATTCTTCACCGTGAGCCTGTCGATCCAGGCGGAGACCGGCGGCAACCTGTCGGAGTCCCTCGGCAACCTCTCCTCGGTCCTGCGCGGCCGCCGGCAGCTCAAGATGAAGATCAAGGCCATGTCTTCCGAGGCGAAGGCCTCCGCCTACATCATCGGCTCCCTGCCGTTCGTCGTCGGCTCCCTCATCTACGTGGTCAACAATTCCTACGTCATGAAGCTGTTCATTGACAGCCGTGGCAACGTGATGCTGGCGGTCGGGGCCCTCATGTTCATGATCGGCGGCGGCGTCATGTACAAGATGGTGAAGTTCGAGATATGAACATCCTGGAGTATCTGCCGGAGGGAACGGCGATCGAGGATGTTATCGTCCTGCTCGCCGCGATCACCGCCTTTGTGAGTACCTTCGCCGTCTGGTCGGCGCTGCTCCACCGGGACCAGGCGGCCAAGCGCGCCGCCATGCTTGCCCAGCAGCGCGAGGCCTTGCGCAAGGGTCTGCTGGCGCCGCGCCGTTCGCAGGAAAAGAAGCAGGCGCCGGAGGTCATGAAGCAGGTGGTCGACCGCCTGCAGCTGGCCCGCTCGGAGCGGACCGAGAAGATGAAGCTGAGTCTGGCTCAGGCCGGATGGCGGTCGCCCGACGCCATGACCCGCTATCTCTTCGCCAAGTTCGTGTTGCCGTTCGGCATGGGCGCCGCCGCGCTCTTCCTGACCTATGGCGCCAATTTCGGCAACATGAGCGGTAGCGGCAACATGCTCGCCACCATGGCGATGGTGGTCCTCGGGTTCTTTCTCCCCGAGATCGTCATCAAGAACGCGACGACCAAGCGCTACAAGGCCGTCCAGAAGTCCATGCCCGATGCGCTGGACCTCATGGTGATTTGCGCCGAGGCGGGTCTCAGCCTGGACGCGACGCTCTCTCGGGTCGCCGATGAGATCGAGAACGCGGCGCCCGAGGCGTCCGACGAGTTCAGCCTGACAAGCATCGAGCTCGGCTTCCTGCCGGAGCGCCAAGACGCGCTGAAGAACCTCGCTCTGCGCTGCGACCTGACGGCTGTGCGCGGCATGGTCAACACGCTGCTTCAGTCGGAAAAATACGGCACGCCGCTCGCGCACTCCCTGCGCGTGCTGTCCCAGGAATCCCGTGACGAGCGCATGTTGAAGGCGGAGGAAAAGGCGGCTCGCCTGCCCGCCCTGATGACCGTCCCGATGATCATCTTCATCCTGCCGCCGCTCTTCATCGTGCTGCTGGGGCCGGCGGTGCTCGACGTGATGGACAACTTCACCGGGGTCTTCTAGCTGCTCCTCCTGGCCTCAAGCGGCCAGCGCCTGGGCGAGGTCCTCCTCGATGTCTGCCACGTCTTCCAGACCGACCGAAAGTCGGATCAGCCCGTCGCCGATTCCCTGCTCCGCGCGCTCCTCCGGTTTCAGCCTCTGATGGGTCGTGGTGGCCGGATGGGTGATCAATGACTTGGCGTCTCCCAGATTGTTCGAGATGTCGATCAGCCGGAGCGCGTTGAGGAACCGGAAGGCCCGTTCCTTCCCGCCTCCCAGCTCGAAAGCGATCAGCGAGCCGCCGTCCTCCATCTGGCGGGCGGCGAGCGCGGCTTGGGGGTGGCTCTCGGAGCCGGGATAGAGCACCCGCCGGGCGGCTTTCTGACCCGCCAGGAACCCGGCGAGCCGGCGCGCGTTGGCGCAGTGCTGGGCGACGCGAAGCTGAAGCGTCTCCAGGCCCTTGAGCATGACCCAGGCGTTGAACGGGCTCATCGAAGGACCGGTATGGCGGTAGAAGCCGAGCAGGTGGTCGTCGACAAAGGCCTGGTCGCAGAGGATCGCGCCGCCGAGGCAGCGGCCTTGCCCGTCGATGTGCTTGGTCGTCGAGTAGACGACGATATCGGCGCCGAAGTCCAAGGGGCGTTGCAGGACCGGCGTGGCGAAGACGTTGTCGACGATCACCTTCGCTCCGGCACTGTGCGCCAATCCGGCGACGGCGGCGAGGTCGATGATCTCCAAGGTCGGGTTGGACGGCGATTCCAGGAAGACGCAGCGGGCGCCGGGCGCCAGGGCCCGTTCCCAGGCCCGGAGGTCGGTTCCGTCGACCAGCACGGTCTCGATCCCGAAGCGCGGTAGAATTTCAGCGATGATGTAGTGGCAGGACCCGAAGAGCGCCCGGGCTGCGACGACCCGGTCACCGGCGTTCAGTTGACACATCAGCGAAGCGAAGACCGCCGCCATGCCGCTGGCGGTCGCCCGGCACGCTTCGGCGCCCTCGAGTTCCTTCAGGCGCGTCTCGAAGACCGAGACGGTCGGGTTGCCGTAGCGGGAGTAGATGTAGCGGGCTTGCTCGCCCTTGAAGGCGGCCTCGGCTTCCTCGGCCGTCTGGTAAACGTAGCCGGAGGTCGTGTAGATGGCCTCGGCGGTTTCGCCGAACGGGCTGCGGCTGAGGGCGCCGCGGACCAGGGCGGTCTGGCGGCGCCAGGGCCGAGGCGCCGCCTTGTCGCTCGCCGCGCCGGCCTGACGATTCGGTTTCATGGCATTCGACCCTTTCCTCCGCGTCACTGCTGGGACCAGGGCAGGCCGGTGGCCTTCCAGCCCGCCGTCTGCCCGCGGTGGCCCGCGGCGTCGCAGGGTCCCTCGAACCCGTCGGCGACGTTGAGGCAACGGCTGAAGCCCGCCTGGGTCAGGGCGATCGCCGCGTGGCGCGAGCGGATGCCCGAGCGGCAGATCAGAAGCACCGTTTGCCCGGGCGTGACGCCGTTTCCGGCGACCTGCTCGACGAAGTGCGGATTGAGCGCCATGGTCGGGAACAGCTGCCAGGGAATACAGTGCAGCGCCCGGTTCAGGGGGCGAAGGTTGGGCAGGCCCACATAGGCCCACTCGGCGTCGGTCCTGACATCGATCAGGACGGCGTCGGGCTCGCTTTGCAGTATCTTCCAGGCCTCGGCCGGACCGACATCGCCTGCATACCCGTCTTGTGCCATGACTGCTCCTCCACCTTGTCCCGCTGCCCGGTCCGGCGCGCCAGGAGCCGGGAAACAAAAAAACCGCCGCGGCTGCGCCGGGCGGTCCTGCCGCTCGCTTTAGCCGCATTTCTATAGCGCCCGCAAGCTAAGCTTCAAATCGGCGCTGAACGGAAGCAGATCACTCGCAGACTGCTCTGTCAAGCCGGACGCGGCAGCGAAAGCCCTTTACGCGGGCGCGATTGTAGCCAACCCTCGGGGCCCTGCGCCCAAGCGGCGACCCATCTAACAGGCCGGCCGAAGCCGTCGGCGTAACCTTCTGTCTGGGAGGGTGATGATTGAGGTCCAACACACGCTCGCCGAGACCATAGAGTTCGAGGGACAGCTCGACGTCGTCGATATCGGCGCTCGTGCCGGACGCGGCGGCAGTCCCTACCGAAAGCTTCTTGATGCGGGCCTCGCCAGGGTCGTCGGCTTCGAGCCGGACCCCGAGGCCCTCGAGCAATTGAGGGCGCAGAGCGGGCCCCGGGAACGCTATCTCCCCTACGCCGTGTTCGACGGCAAGACTCGCCAGTTCCGGGTCTGCCAAGCGCCCGGCATGTCTTCTCTGCTCGAGCCGAACAGCGAGCTGCTGCGATACTTCCATGGTTTTCCGGAATGGGCCCGGGTTCGGGAGCGCGTCGACGTCGAAACCGTGCGTCTCGACGATGTCAGCGAGATCGAGGGGATGGACTATCTCAAGATCGACGTCCAGGGCGCCGAGCTCGAGATTTTTCGCCACGGCATCGAGAAGCTATCGGACTGCCTGATCGTTCATACCGAGGTCGAGTTCCTGCCGATGTATGTCGGCCAGCCGCTGTTCTCCGAGGTGGAGTTGTTTCTCCGCGGTCTCGGGTTCAGGTTTCATCGTTTTGCGCCTCTGGTCAGCCGCATGATCCAGCCTCTGCAGGCGGGGCAAGACCTCTACGCCGGTCTCAGCCAGATTTTTTGGGCCGACGCCGTTTTCGTGCGTGATTTCACCAAGCTGGAGAGCATGGAACTGCCGCAGCTGAAGAAAATGGCCCTCGCTCTTCACGAGATCTACGGTTCCTACGACCTCGCTCTGCGCTGCCTCATGGCCTGCGATGCCAGATCGGGCACGGACTACGCGCCCGCGTATGCGAAGACCTTGTCGTGAGCTGCTTTTTGCCGGCTGGCAAGCCGAGTGAAGACTGTATAGTCGAACCCGGAACCCCGTTGGGCCTGCTGATTGGAGCCTTGCTGATGCCCCGACCTTCGATCCCGGCGCTTCGGATCACGGCACTCGTCCTGATCATCGTCTATCTCGTTTCGGGCCCGGCCCCGAAGGCCGCCGCCGAGAACCTGGAAGTGGCGACCTTCGCCGGCGGGTGCTTCTGGTGCGTGGAGTCCGATTTCGACACGGTGCCGGGCGTCGTCGGCACGCTGTCCGGTTACACCGGCGGCATTCTGATCGATCCGACCTACCGGCAGGTTACGGCGGGCGGCACCGGTCACTACGAAGCGGTCCAGATCAGCTTCGACCCGCAGCAGGTCAGCTACGCCGAACTTCTGGAGATCTTCTGGCGCAGCGTCGACCCGACCGACGGCGGCGGCCAGTTCTGCGATCGCGGCGAGAGCTACCGCACCGCCATCTTCGCCAATTCGCCGGAGCAGAAGAAGTTGGCCGAGGCCTCCAGGCAGCGCTTGGAGGAGAGCGGTATCCTCGACCGGCCTATCGTGACGCCGATAGAGAGCGCCGGCCCCTTCTATCCGGCCGAGGACTACCACCAGGACTACTATCAGAAGAATCCCTTCCGATATCGCCTCTACCGCGGGCGCTGCGGGCGAGATTCGCGGGTCCAGGCGGTCTGGGGCGAGGAGGCCCACCGGGGCATCGCGAAGCACCAGTAACGCAGGCGCCCAAGCGGTCCCGGACGACGGCGGGACCTTGAACCGCCCCGGCCTGCTCGGCGTATCATAGGTTGGATCATGAACGTTCAGCCGCTGTTTATTGCGTGCGATTTCTGGCGCTTAACCCTATGATCCGGGGGAAACGGCTAGGATACAATTTCGGAGGTAGCGGATGAGACTGTTGCAACTCTTGGTCTTGCCTTTGGCGATCGCGGGAACTTCCGTGACCATGACCGGCCTCGCTCTGGCGGGCGACGCCGCGAAGGGCGAGAAGATCTACAGGAAGTGCAAGGCCTGTCATGCCTTGGAGGCCGGCAAGAACAAGATCGGCCCGACGATGCACGGGGTTTTCGGCCGGACCGCCGGGGCCGTGGAAGGCTTCAAGTATTCTAAGGCGATGAAGGAGTCGGGGATCGTCTGGGACGAGACCACGATTGCCGCCTACCTCGCCGATCCGAAGGGATACATCCCCAAGAACCGGATGGCGTTCGCCGGCCTAAAGAAGGAAAAGGACCGCGACGACCTTATCGCGTACCTGAAAGAGGCCTCTCAGTAAGAACCGACCGGTTTTGGCCGACTGACGCGTGAGCCGTCAGCGGCCGAAGCCGGCGATGAGTTCCCGCTGGTAGCCGGTGTAACTGGCGGAACGCACCGCCACAGCGTCCCTTATGACGTCATGGGCCGCTGGCAGGGCGTGGAACGGGACCGCGGGAAACGCGTGGTGCGCGGTGTGGTAGGGCATGTTCCAGGCCAGCGCCCGCACTGCGGCGTTGCTGTGCGTCGTGCGGGAATTCCGCAGCATGTCGGGAACGTGAGGGCAGCCGCCGTGCTCGGCCAGAAGGTACATGCGCAGGAAGGGCTGACCCGCGAGCGCCGGTAGGATCCAGTAGATCACGGCGACCAGGCTGCCCGAGGCGACGGAGAGCGCCGCGACGGCCCCGTAGACCAGCCATAGAATACGCGCCTCCAGGACGATGCCGGCTGCTTGCTGGCGGGGTACGAAGGGCGCGTCAACCCGCCCGGTAAGCGCGTGGGTCAGGCTGGTCGTGATCCGTTCCCGCCAATAGGGCAGGCCGGAGACCACCCAGAGATAGGATGGCCACGACGAAGGCATGACACGCTGCAGCTCCGGGTCCCGCTCCGTGTCCTGGGTGAAGCGGTGGTGGGCGAAATGGAAGGCGCGAAAATAGGCCGGCGGCAGAACGATCAGGGCGCCGCAGACCCAGGCGAGGATATCGTTAAGCACCCGGGTCTTGAAAGCGGTGCGGTGAATGCACTCGTGCAGCGGCGCGAAGAGGAAGATCAGCACGATGCCGTGGGCGAGCAGGGCGGGCAGCGTCCAGGGACCGCCCCAGGCCAGGCCGAGAAGGGTCGCGGTGGCGCCCAGCGCCAAGAGATGTAGGCCAAGCTGAACCAGGCCTTTACCATCGGATCGCGCGGAAAGTCGCTTCAGCGCCTTCTTGTCTATCGTTGACGGGTCGGCGAAGGCCTCGTCCATGACCGCCTCTGCTCCCCTGCGTCAGGCGCCGAGAGACGCCGCGTGGTGGCGCAGGTGGTCCTCGATAAAGGTCGCGATGAAGTAGTAGCTGTGATCGTAGCCCGGCTGCATCCGGAGCTCGCAGTGCTGCCCTGCGTCCTCGCAGGCCTCGACCAGAAGGTCGGGCTTGAGCTGGGTCTCCAGGAAGTCGTCGGCCGCGCCCTGGTCGATCAGGATCTTGGCCTTTGACGGACGGGTACGGATCAGCTCCGTGGCGTCGTAGGCTTTCCAGGCCTCGCGGTCGGGACCCAGGTAGCCGGTGAAGGCCTTCTCGCCCCAGGGGCAGCGCATGGGCGCGCCGACCGGGGCGAAGGCCGAGACCGAGCTGTAGGTCTCCGGGTGCTTCAGGTGGATGGTCAGGGCGCCGTGGCCGCCCATGGAATGCCCCATGATTCCCTGCCGGCTCAGGTCGGCGGCGGGGAAGGCTTCCGCCAGGACTCCCGGCAGCTCGTCGGTGACATAGCTGTACATTCTGTAGGCTTTGGACCAGGGGGCCTCGGTCGCATCCAGATAAAAGCCGGCGCCGGTGCCGAAATCGTAAGCGTCGCCCTCTCCGGGAATGTCCTGGCCACGCGGCGAGGTGTCCGGCGCCACGACGAGCAGGCCGAGCTCGCTCGCCACCCGCTGCGCGCCCGCCTTGATCGTGAAGTTTTCCTCGGTGCAGGTCAGGCCGGAGAGGTAGGTGACCACAGGCACCTTCCGGCCCGCCAGAGCGGCCGGCGGCTGGAACACGGAGAAGCCCATGGTGCCGTTGCAGCAGCGGGAGTCGTGGCTGTAGAAGCCCTGGACACCCTCGAAACAGCGGTTCTCGGATTTCGTTTCCATGATCGGGGTGTCCGCTCCTCCGGCCTCGCAGTTTTGGGGAGGGTTGCATGATCGGCCGTGGCGGGCAACCTGCCCCGGTACCGTCTTAGGGCGCTTCGTCGCGGCGCTTGAACTCGCCCCGCTCCAGCATCAAAGCGGCCGCGAAGCCGAAGACGAGACCCCAGAAAGGTGCGCCGATGTTGAAGATGGAGATGCCGGATACGGTGACCAGGAAGGTGATGAGAGCACTGAGCGAGAAGCGGCCCTGGAACGCGGTCGTGAAGGCGGCCTGAAGCACTCGCAACATGGCGAGGCCGGCCAGGGTGGCGATGAAGGCCCCCGGGGTGGCCAGCATCAGGCCGGTGAACAGCGGCGAAAGGAGACCGAGCAGCAGGGCCAGCAGTCCCAGGACGAGCCCTCCGATGTAATGGCGTTCCTTCTCACCCGTGGCGGTCAGAATGGCGTTGGAAGGGCCGGTCAGGCAGGTCGGCGCCGCGCCGACCACGGCCGAGGCGACTGCCCCGAGGCCGCACGCGCTGGCGATCGCGTTCATCGGCGGCTTGTGTCCGGCCGCGCTCAGCACGGCGAAGCCCTGGCCGTTCTGAACCACCAGCACGGTGATCGCCAGCGGCACGACCAGCTCGATCATGGCCTGCCAGGAAAAGGCGGGCCGGTGAAGCGTGGGCTGGGCGAAGGACCACAGCGTATCCGCCCCGGGGGCGAGACCACCGGAAAGCGCTACCGCGCCGATCCCGGCCAGCAGCGCGCCGATCAAGGGCGGCAGCCGGCGCCCAAGCGCCGGCAGCGCCGAGAGCAGCAGGAACAGGCCAGTCATCGGTGCTGCGATCCAGAAGCCGTCCCGGAAGGCCAAGACCAGATCGAGACCGAACTGCAGGAAGACGCCCGCGACCATGGCCATGACGATGGGCATGGGCACCGCTTCCATGGTGCGCCGAACCCAGCCGCTCAGGCCGAGGACGATCATCAAGAGGCCTGTGGCGTAGAACGCGCCGATCACCTCGGCGAAGCTCAGATGATCCAGGGCCGGACCGACCAGCACGGTCCCGGGGATGGTCCAGAAGAAGGCCAGAGGCTGCCGGTAGAGCAGGCAGAAGGCGAGGGTGATCAGGCCGTTGAAGAAGAAGCAGCCGAAGATCCAGGAGGCCAGGTCGGCCTCGCTCAAGCCGCCGGCAGAACCCACGGCGAGCACGATGGCGACCGGCCCCGAGGCCGAAAAGACCAGCGCGATGAATCCGTTGACCGCGTAGACCGCGCCGAAATCACGCCACAGCTGACGCAGTGTCGGCAAGGGAAGACGCGGGAACTCGAAGGGCATGGCCAGCGTGAGGGCGGTTCAGGGCGTCGACGATGGCCTGAGCCGCCACATGGCGCCGGCCGAAAGCGCATTATGACACAGGACGCGCCGAAGCGCGCCCCGCGAAGTCGCGTCCAACCCCCGAGCCAACCGAAGGCTTAGGGCGCCAGCTTGCGCTCCAGCGCCTCCAGCCGTGTCCGCAGGGCGCGGATCTCCGCGTCCTTATGCTGCCCCTCTTGCTGCAGTGCCTTGATCGCTGCGAGCGCCACGCCGACGGCGTCCATCGGGGAGATGTGGGTGTCGTCCTCTCCCAGCCCGAAGGCCGCGCGGAAGTCCTGGGCCATGGGCCCGGCATGGCGCGCCCCGGTCTCGTCGTCCTTGTAGGACCAGGCCGAAACCGGCAGGGCCGCCACCTGGGCCAGCACCTCGGCCTCGTCGAGCGGCGTGACGTCGTGTTTCGCCCCGGCGTCGGAGAGCTGCGTCAGGTTGCCGTCGATCACCAGATTGCCGCTGGGCCTCAAGTCGAAGACCGTGTCGCCCCCATTGATCACCTTCAGGCCGCCGCCTTCGGTGAAGCGCAGCTCGCGCGAGCCCTTCTTGGCGAAGAAGGAGTTGGCCGGCCCCATGCCGACGCGCCAGTTGACGCTGGTCGCCGTATTGGTCAGCTCGATCTGCGGATTGCCGTTGTTCTCGAGCCGCAGCAGCCGCCGGTTGGATGTGCTGGCCGAGTTCTCGTCGACCAGGAACTGGGCCGTGCCGTCGTCGCGCACCACCTCGGCGTCAAAGCCCGAGCAGGCATTGGTGCCGCTGCCCGCGAAGCTGCCGACGGCGCTGGACTCGTCGTCGGCGCAGGTGATGTCGCCGTCGATGGTGACCAGCGGGCTCGACACGTTCAGCGCCGAGTCCTGGCTGAGTTCGATGTTGCCGTCGATTTCCATCTGGCTCGGGTCGCCGCCGAAGACCGTGCTGCCGACATTCATGAAGGAATGCCGTCCGACCTCGATATCGCCCGTAATGACCGCTTCTCGGGTATCAAAGCTGGACGTCTGGGAAACTTCGACCGCCAAGCCGGAACCGGTAGCTGTAATCGCGTCGGTACCGTTGTTCAAAGAATTATCTTGGCGAAAGCTCGACTCTCCGAACACCGAGATTACCGGCGTGGAACCGGCGTTCGAGATCGTATTGCCGCCGCGCAGGAGAAGCGACGCATCGCGATAGACCGTGATTGCTCCGCCGGAAACAGGGTCGCTCGTATCGCCGGCCACTGTGCTGTTTTCCATGCGCAGGTAACTGTTCTCGCCGATGCAGAGCGGCGTGCAGCCTTGAGCGCCGTCGTCGATCAGCGCCGGCCCGAGGAAGACGTCGTTGAACGTCGCCCCGGAGTTCCTGGCGATGAAAGCGCCGAAATTCGTGCTGTCGACAAGCACGTCGAAGAGGAAAGCGAAGCCGCCGTCCACGATGTTCAAAGACTGGCCTTGAATTCGGAGGTTGGTCAAATAGGATTCCAGGGCATAGACGGTTACCCCGCCGACGATGACGTTTTGGGTCGTGTCGGGGTTTGTGCCTTGAAGAGTGATATTTCTCCGATAGAGGAACACCAACTCATTGCAGACGCCGGTGAACTGGATGAAGGAATTGCCAGCGTCGATGGCGTTCTGCAGAGCGTTTGGCCCGGCGGTGTTGCAGTCGATACCCTGGGCCTTTGCATAATTCGGTGAAACCACCAAGAACAAGAGCCCTACGGCTACCACAAATGTTAGTTTTCTAATCATGTTCTTCCCCCCTTGATTGAATGATTCTCCGCTACGTAAACGACAAAAAATCAAGGTTAACCTGCTTTAATGAGAATGGCTACCACGCTATGTCCGATTCGGCAGAGCCGGACAAAGCAAAGCCGCCGCGGCCGACGGTAGCGCGCGGCCCGGGACACTCCGGTGTCGGGATCTAGAGAGCGAACCGCCCGTCGTCGGCGGCCGAGATCGGCAGGACGATTTGCGGCGTGGCGTGGCTCAAGACCCGCGAGGCGCCTCAGCTCCTTCTTTTTCAGTAGACCACCACGCTGCGGATCGACTTGCCCTCGTGCATCAGGTCGAAGGCGGTGTTGATCTCTTCCAACGGCATGGTGTGGGTGATCAGGTCGTCGATGTTGATCTTGCCGTCCATGTACCAGTCGACGATCTGCGGCACGTCGGTGCGGCCGCGTGCGCCGCCGAAGGCGGTGCCCTTCCAGACCCGCCCGGTGACCAGCTGGAAGGGGCGCGTGGCGATCTCCTGTCCGGCGCCGGCGACCCCGATAATGACGGAAACGCCCCAGCCTTTGTGGGCGCACTCGAGCGCCTGACGCATGGTCTTGACGTTGCCGATGCACTCGAAGCTGTAGTCGGCCCCGCCGCCGGTAAGGTCGACCAGATGCGGCACCAGTTCTTCGCCGACCTCCTTCGGGTTGACGAAGTGGGTCATGCCGAACTTCTCGGCCAGCGACTTCTTGCTGTCGTTCAGGTCGACGCCGACGATCATGTTGGCGCCGATCATGCGTGCGCCCTGGATGACGTTGAGGCCGATGCCGCCGAGCCCAAAGACGACCACGTTGGCGCCCGGCTCGACCTTCGCGGTGTTGATCACCGCGCCTATGCCCGTGGTCACCCCGCAGCCGATGTAGCACACCTTGTCGAAGGGCGCGTCCTCGCGGATCTTGGCGAGGGCGATCTCGGGCGCGACCGTGTAGTTCGCGAAGGTCGACGTCCCCATGTAGTGAAGCACCTGCTTGCCGCCCAGCGAGAAACGGCTGGTGCCGTCGGGCATCAGGCCCTGGCCCTGGGTCGCGCGGATCGCCTGGCAAAGGTTGGTCTTGGGGTTCAGGCAGTATTCGCACTGCCGGCATTCCGGCGTGTAGAGCGGGATGACATGGTCGCCCGGCTTCAGGCTGGTGACGCCGGCCCCGACCTCGACCACCACGCCCGCGCCTTCGTGGCCGAGGATCGCCGGGAAGAGGCCTTCAGGATCCTCGCCGGTCAGCGTAAAGGCGTCGGTGTGGCAGATGCCGGTTGCCTTGATCTCGACCAGGACCTCGCCGGCCTGCGGTCCCTCGAGCTGCACGGTTTCGATGCTGAGCGGCTTGCCAGCCTCGAAAGCGACGGCGGCGCGAACGTCCATGTTTCCCCCCTGAGAATATGCGGTTTCTCAATGCGGCATCCTTCCAGCACCGAAGGAGGATGGCAAGCGCGGCGAGGCAAGAGAGCCTGTCCCAGCCCGCGCATTCCGTGTCACAATCGGGACCGGTCGGGACGCGCCCGGCGTGCCCGTCCAACTGCGTGACCATCGGAGATCACCATGCAAGCTCGCCTCCTGGCGGTTTCATTCTCGATCGTCGTTTTCTTGGCGGGGGGCTGCGCGCAAGACAGCCCGCCGCCGGATACGCCGGCGGAGCCAGCCGCTGTCGGGGGCGTGGAGGCACCAGCCTCGACCGAGGCCCAGATCTTCCGCGTCAGCTACACCGGCAGGGGAGGGCAGTCGCGGGACGAGTTGCGGCAGGCCGCCCTGGAAGCGGCGGCCGATCTCACCCGTTCCCAAGGCGAGACGCACTTCGCCGTCATCGAGGAAGGCACGGAAACCGTTTCGTCGTCGGGGCCGGTGTCGAGCGTTACGGGGCGTATGCCCATCGTGCGATCCAATCGGCGGGGCCGCAGCAGCCCGAGGGGCCCGTCGATGTCGCTCGAGCTCGGCCAGACCACCGTGCCGGCCTACTTCCTGCGGGTCACCCTCTTCTCCGGAGAGCCGCCGTCGGACGCGCGCGCGACCTTCGCCGCCGAGGATTTCCCCTAAGGTCTCTGGGCAGTCTAGAAGCGGAACAGGGTGAAGCGCGCCGACTCGTCGATGGTGTTCGCCCTCAGGCGGCGGTCCTTGTCGTCGTCGAAGCGCCGGAACGTCCGCTGGCGCGCCTGCCGGAACTCCCTGCGGTCGATCCGCCGGTCATCGTTCAGATCGCTCGGGTTGGCGTTCCAATCGGCCGCCTCGAACTCTGCGCGGGTGACCCGCGAGTCGCCGTCCGAGTCGGCGAATTCAACCGCCATAGGCGCTTCGCGGAGATCCAGGACCTCGTTGCCGTCCTGATCCAGGATGTCGAAGCCGTTTCGCAGCTCCTGCGCGTCCAGCTGGCCGTCCTGGCTCCGGTCGATCTGCGAGAACAGGGCGTCGCTGCGCCGATCCCACTCCTCCAGTGTCACCACGCCGTCCTGGTTCTCGTCGGCCATGGCCATGACCCGCGTCGGCTCGGCGCTGTCTGCCCGGCGTGCCTCATCGGCGGCGCAGCCGGCCAGGACCAGAAGGACCAGCGTGCAGGCGACGGCGGTACCCGGCAATGCCGGCTGGGCCGTTCCGTTTGGCCTGGAGGAGACCCGGATTTGACCGAATCGCCAGAGGCGACCCATCAAACCCGGTGAACCCGCTCTGGCTTTGTCGTGGTCGCAATCCATTGATCCAGCTCCGTCGAGAGCCTCGCCGAAAGGCGGCGAAGGTAGCTGTTTTTGTGAAGGGCGTCGAATCGCTGTTCGGCGAAACGCTATTGCTTTTCGACGCCCGGAGTCAGTCGGCCAGCGCCTTCGCACCGCAGCCGCCAGCTCGGCCAGTCGGAAGGGCTTCTTCAGCATGTTTCGAACGTCGTATGCCGGACTGCCCTGGAAGTTTCCGTGCTTGACGGTGCCCTTGGGTTCTTTTCTGACCGATTGGTGCGGAACCCCAACATGAACGTGTTAATCGAAGAAGCTTAGCCATTTGGTTGGTTGATCGCAAAGTAGTCGATCCAAAGAGAAACTCATGTGGAAAACAGGAGGCTTTGTTTCTCGTAAAACGGGCGAGGCCGCGTTGAGAAAAAGCGGCTTGGGCCCTCCATATCCCCACAAGTGAGAGTGTTTTGCTCGCTGGTCCCCCAAGAGCAGGACGACATTGCTACCGCCGCGGCTGGGCGTCCGCTTAGGGGGCCGGGGATGGTGCTGGAACCACTGCCGTAAAATGGTTTAAAATGCGGCAACTAAACCCGAAATTCGCGGGGCGGGCGCGGCGAAAGGGACGCAAGGTGGCCATGGATCTTTGGGTTCCAGCAAGCGGCGGCGGAAGGCCTTGACAATGCGCTACTTACAGTTGTTTGTTCTGGTCTCGCTCTGCCTTGGGCTGACGACGCACGGCCCCGCGGAGGCCGCCGGACCCAACGTCCTCCTGATCGCGGCCGATGACGAGCCGCGGGTCGGCCGGCTCTACACCGGCGTGGTCGACGAACTCAGCATTGCCTTGCAGGAAAGCGGTTTCGCGGTCTACGGCGAAGCGGCGACGGCCGGTGTGGTCGGCGGGCGCAGCGAGGCGCCCCGAAGCACCGCCGAGCTGGTCGAGATCGCCCGGTCGGTCATGAGGCCGCCGCTGGACCTCGCGGTCATTTTCGCGATCGACACGAAGACGGAGCGGCTGAAATACAGTACCAGGGTCGGCTCCCAGATCACGGCGCGCCTGCTCAACGTGATGACCGGGCAGCACCTGGGCAGTTTCCAAGTCGTCTCGCCCCGCTGGCAGCGGGTGCCCGTGAACTGCCGCGGCGACTGCCTTGACGAGGCCGTGGAGCGGGAGGCGCGCGCCCTGACCCGGGAGCTGGCGGACCAGCTGACCGCGCGACTGGTCGCCATGTTGGCGCCGCGCTCCGGGCCCGAGGGCTCGCCTGGCCAGTCCTATGCGACCATGCCCGAGGCTTACTCCCTGGTCTTCGAGGGCTTTTCCGCGGAGGAAGTCTTCGAGATCGAGGAATATCTCGTGGTCTTCTCGGGGTACCGGCACCACAGGCCGGTAAGCACGACGCAGCAGCGGCACGAATACTGGTACGAGACTGGGATCGCCCGGGGCCGGCTCAACCGAAACTTGAATAAAATGCTGGATTACTTGAATATGCCGGGACAAGTCGATCTGGCGGGAAACGTGTTTACGGTCAAGAAGGCTAGCGTGGCCGAACGCGAAGGGGATGGCTGGGACGATTGGTAGGAGACCGCGCGTCGGCGCGCGGGCGACTGGGAGAAGGGGTATGACTTTGAGGCAAGTAAGCAACCGTGGCGCCGGCTATGCGCGCCGCCTCGGTCGGCGGCTTGGCGGCTTCGACGGCGCGAGGCGGTCCCGGACCAGGATCGGGTCCCCGAGCCGCGCCTTGCCTGCCCTCGCGGTACTCTGCGCCACCGGCCTGGCCATGCTTCTGTCGAGCGCCGGGGCAGAGGCGCGCGACCGGCTGCGCGAGTTCGATCCCTTCGACATCCTGGCCTGGGAAATCCTCGCCGGCATCGAAGCCTCGGGTGAATCCGCCTCGGGCGGGGCGGCCGGGGAGAGCGACCAGCTGCGTATCGCCATCCGGCCCTTCTCGATCGGACAGGGCACGCTGCCGGCCAGCGTCGCCAACGAATACAACGACAAATTGCTGGTCTCCCTCTTGAGCCAAGGCGGCCTGCGCCACCGGTTTATTGCCCGCGAGGCGCTCGGCGCGATCATTCGCGAGATCGACGAGTCGAGCTCGCGCAAGTCCGAATTGGAGAACCTGCTGGCGGCCCTGGTCGAGAGCGCGCGGGCCGACGTGCTGATCGTCGGCAAGCTGCGTCGCACCTCGGACGCCTCGGCCGTGCTCGCCTACGAAGCCGTCAGGGTGCAGGACGGCACCATTCTGGCGGCGACGTCGCACCAGCGTCTGGAACTGGATCCGGCAGAGGTCGATCTCGCCGCCAAGAGCGAAGCCCTGGAGAAGCGGGACGCGGCCCTGCGGATCGATCCGGACGAAGGCCCCGACCTGGCTTACGGGACGCCGAGGCAAGAGGTGGCGCCGCTGTTCGAGGAACCGCGGCTCGTCGACCCGGATCCAAAGGTCGCCTCGATCCAGGCCGGCCTGCTCAAGCTGGGCTACGACCCAGGACCGGTCGACGGCATCTTCGGGTCCCGCACCAAGGCGGCTATCCGGGAGTATCAGCTCGACAACGGACTCAACGTCACGGGCCGGCCCTCGGCGGCCCTGACCATGAGCCTGCGCCGCAAGATCGCCTTCGACAAGGCCAACGCCGGGATGCCGAAGCCCTCCAGCCGCGCCCTGGTCGGAGACGGCTGGAAATCCCGGGTGTACCGCTCGGACGGGACCTACTGCCGGGAGTTCCAGCAGAATCTGCGGATCGGCGGGAAGGAAGAGTCCGGCTACGGCAAGGCCTGCCTGCAGTCCGACGGGACCTGGAAGATCGTCAAGTAGGTCCCCTCAGCCACGCCGCCGGCCGGATCACCGGTCTCGCGCGCCGCTCTCCTGTTCCCAGGTTAACGATCTCGCCTCGCTGCGTGCCCCGTGGCCCAGCGCCGCACTTTCTCCGACAATTCCGCCTGTTACAGCTCGATTGCGGCCGGAAAATCCGCCTTGAGCCTTCCATAACTGCGGGTAAGCCGCAGCGCGCGGCGTTCCAGCACGACGAGGCGGACCATGTACGACGGCAGTCAGGGCAACGCGATGACCGAAATCGCCCTCGCGTTGGCAATGGGCTTCTTCAGCCTTCTGGTGTTGGCGCTGGTATCCATGGGGGCCGGGCGCGAAGCGGATAGCGCCACGACGGCCGCCGTGCTGGCGCCGCCCGTATCGGAGGCGGCCGAGCAGGGGGCGACCGACGTTGACCCACGGGACGTGATCCTAGTCTACCACAACGGCGGTTTCCTCGACTCCAAACTGCAGGCCGTCGATCCTGGCGCGCTCGATCAGGCGCGCCGGGTCGTCCTCGCGTTCGCTCCCGACGTGCCGCTCGCGGAGGCCATGAGCGCCCGCTCGCGGGTGAAGTCGGAGCGCCTCGTGGTCTCGACCCTGGACGAGGCCTGGCTTGCAGCCCTGGCGCGCTATGACGCGACGGGCGGAGCGAGGCCCTGATGCGCCGTTCGTTGCGCCATTCGCTGGGGGCCGGCCTCGCGGTCGTCTGCGCGGCCCTCGCCGTTCCGTCGGCGGAAGCCGCGACCCGGGCCCAGGTGAAGCGCATCGTGGTCGAGGAGTCTCTGCGCGCCGGGTTCCCGCCGTCTCTCGCCATGGCGGTCGCCAAGGCGGAGTCGAATTTCACGGCCATGGCCAAGAGTTCCGCCGGTGCCCGCGGCGTGATGCAGATCATGCCGAGGACGGCGAAGGACATCTACGGCGTGCGCGCGGACGAGCTGTGGGACGCGCGGCTGAACGTTCAACTCGGGATCGATTTCCTGGCCAGCCTGATCCGGCGCTACAAGGGGCGCTGGGACATCGCCCTGTCGCACTACAACGGTGGGTCCGCGGTGGGCCACCCGGACAACCCGCGGGTCATTCCCGCCACCCGCGGCTACGTCAACAAGGTGCTGCGCCTGCAGCGCCAATACCGGGCGCAAGCCAAGTCCTGGGTCGGCGAACTGAGGAGCCGGAAGAGCGCGATCGCCATGATCCGCGCGCCCTACTCGGCGAACTCGGAGCGGCGGTCTCCGGACCGCTCGCGCCTGGAGACATCCATCAACGACGACGACTTCGCGGGTAGCATCGAGGCGCGCCGGCGCCAAGCGAGGCGCCATTTGGATGACTTTGCGCCGATGTTGCTCGGGTCGGGCGGATAGGGAGCACTTGAGGGCATGACGGACGGAGAGGATCTGGGCAGACGGGCCTTTTTCGGCTTCGCGGGCGCCTTGCTGTTTCTGGGCGGCTGCAGTAACGGCGCACTGGCCGGGAGGAGCAGGAAGCGGCACTATCCGCGGTCGAAGATCAAGGCATTGGTCGCCACGGAAGCCATGGACATGGGGATGTCGGTTCCGCTCGCACTGGCGGTCGCGCACGCCGAATCCTATTTCGACCCGCTGGCGGAAAGCTCGGCCGGGGCGCGGGGCGTAATGCAGATCATGCCCGCAACCGCCGTGGGCGAGTACGGGATAGATCCGGACATGCTCTGGGACCCGCGGATCAACGTTCGGCTCGGGCTCCACTTCCTCGGCCGGCTGATCCGGCGCTACCGGGGACGGGTGGATTTCGCGCTTTCGTACTATAATGGCGGCTCGGCGGTCGGCGTCTGGCCCAACGCCAGGATCATCCCGGCGACTCGAAAGTACGTCGCCCGGGTCCAGCGGCTCGAGAAGAAGTACCGGCGGCAACTGGCCGGAGGGTTGGCTTGAGGTGAAACGAGCTGTGGTCGAACAGTTGGATCTGGTGGCGGGCGGCAGCCCGGAACTGTCGGCTACGCTGCAGACCGTGGCGGATACCGAGGCCTTCGGCACGCCCAAGTTCTCGGAGCGCGTCAGCCGCAAGCTGGCGCAGACCGTGGTCTGCCGCGCCTATGCGCCGGCGATGCACGAGCTCTGCCATCTGATCACGGTCGCGGAGGCCTGCGCCAAGAGCCCGAGGCGCTACGAGGCCTTCTTCTGGGACAGCGGTCCGGCCAGCACCGCCGGCTTTCGCGCCTACATCGACCGGGAGCTCTTCGGCCAGGCCGAGGCCGCGCCCCGGGTCTCCGCCGATCGCGTCAAGGTCGAGATCGCCTATGCCGATGGCGGCTTCGCGATCACCTATGCGCGCATGCCCTTCCTGTCGGCCATGGTCGAGTTCCTGATGACCGCCCTCGGCTACGGCGCGCTGGACGAGGTCTGGCAGGAGATGCTGTCCCGCGGACCGACGGCGGCGGCCGTGTCCGACGCGGCCAACGCTCTCTCGAGACAGGTCTACGACTATCTCAAGGACCACCTCGTCTCGACCCAGTATCACCGGAAGTTCTCCGTTCTGGTGGCCTATCTGGCCCAGCTCGGGGAAGGGGACTTCGGACCCGCGACGGTCGACGACCCGGCGGTGCTCGACTTCTGGCTCTCCCGCTCCGACGACGGCGTTTCGGACGGCCTGGACTTCCGGACCTTCGCCTCGGTGTTCCTGGCCTTCGTCAGGCTCCGGCAGGTCCTGGAAGAGGCCCGGGACTTCCAGGCGCTGGAGAGCGCCAAGCCGATCGGCCCCGACCGCGAGGCCGGTGAGGTCGATCCCGGGAGCGTCAGCGCCTTGGTCGAAGCGATCGACGAGGCGGAGAGCCCGCTGGTCGCGCTGCAGAGCGCGCCGGCCGCCTCGGTGAAGTTCCTGAACAAGACGGAAATCGCCGACCTGGAGAAGCTGGTCGGCTGCGGCAAGTCCAGCCTGGCCCTGCCGCTGTCGTTGCTGCGCTGCGAGATCTTCGGGGCGGCCCAGGCGCGCCTCTCCCAGGCCCAGAGGCGCAAGGCGACATCGGAAGAGCTCCGCGATCTGATCGCGACCTGCGAACCCCACGACTACGGGGATCACCGGAACCGCCTGGACCGCCTGGAGCGGCACCTCGAGCGCGTGCTCCTGGCGAGCCTCGATGTGCTCGCCGTGGCGCGGCGGCCGGAAGCGGTCAGCCTGATCCGTGCGCTTCGGCAGGATATCGACCTCAGCCCGCTCGGACAGATCCTGATCGGCCGAGACGAGGACGACAAGGTCGTCCGCCTCGACGGCGAGGGCTATCGGGACCGTCTGATCGCCGCCCTGTCGGACCCGCAGATCGTCGGACCGGAGCTGGCAGCCCTCATGACCGAGGCGAGGAAGGCCTTCAAGGGCTTGTCCCGCCAGGGCTTCGGCCAAGAGGAGACTTCGCGGCCCGAGGCCGGCGAGGCCTTCGCCACCGGCGTGGAGTCCCTGATCGAGATCAGACGGCGCCTGACCGCCTTTCGCCAGAAGCTGCAGCAAATGAGCCTGCCCAAGGGTGACTGGGCCGGTCAGTTCGCGGCGGATTCTGACGTCTTTCGCAAGCAGTTTATCCTGTTGTATGGAGTTGCGGCATGACCGGCACTTGGAAAACCTTGCCCCACGATCGCAGAATCCTGGCTGAGCGCGCCTTTGTCGCCGTGGGTACGCTGGACGATATTGCCGCGGCCGAACGCGCCCGTGCCCCAGGCCGGCGCAAGCTCGGCTTCGGCGACGTCTATGCCTACGTCAACCAGCCGGATTGCCCCTTGAGCCCCGAGCTCAAGGAGGCGCTCGCCGCCGATCCCCGATTGCGGGAGGCCCTGATGCGGCTCTTGTCCAAGACCGCGGGGTACCGCGCCCCGCGCTCGGCCGCCGCCAGCACGCAGCTCCTCGAGAGCCGCCACGGCGAGGGCTTCACGATCCGGCTACGGCCCTCTCGGGCTGAGCCAGAGCAGGTCTACGTCGTCATCGAGCTGCTGAGCAAAGCCGCCGAGCCGCCCAAGACGCTGTTCATCACCGACGAGCAGGACGGGCTGCTGAAGCAGGCGCTGCCCGAAGCGCGCGGCGGCACGGTGCAGCTGCTGGCGGAGACGGCTTCCGATCTGATCCAGGCCCTGCGCAATCCACGAAGTGAAGTGTTTCTGCGTTGACGGCGGTCCGGGTCTACATTGCGACGACCGAAGGTCCCGCCGAGGTCCAGCGGATCACCGAGGAAGAGCCCAATGTAGGATCCGTGATCTGTCTCGACGGCAAGGCGCTGGCCTTGCCGATCAGCCCGGACTACGAGGCCTTCGTGCGCATGCCGACCGGCATCCTGGAGAAGGCCTACGGGCACCCGGCCTATCGTATGGACGTCTCGGCGACGATCTCCGAGGGCATGAGCTGGCAGCTCGGCGCCCTGGTCGCCCACGCGCTCCTGGCGGCCGGCCGTCTCGCCACGAAGGGCCAGGCCGCGAGCCAGGCGGTCTGGCTCAGCGGCGAGGTCGACCGTGACCTCCAGGTTCTCCCGGTCCAGTACGTCCGCGAGAAGCTGCGCCGTTCGCAGCGGCTGTTCGACGACCTGAGGGCCGCGGAGATTCCCCTCGTCCTGGGCATTCCGAAGCCCAATCATGACGAGCTGGATGCCGGCTGGCTGAAGGAGCTCGGGCTCGCCCCCGATCAATGCCGCGTGATCCCTATGAGCTCGGCCGACCAGATCCTCGACGTTCTGGGGCTGCCGGCCCCCTTCGCCCGTGGGCCGCAGGCGGCCTCCGCCCGCGCGGCGGCTCCGGGGGGCGACGCGAGACACGTCATGGGCGCGCTCTTCGCGTTGCTTCTGCTCGGCGGCCTCGCGGGCAGCTTCGGCTGGTGGCGCTACCACATAGATCCGCCGGCGCGCGATCCGCCGGCGCCGTCGCCCGGAGGGCAGCCCGCCCCAAGCGAGGCTCCCGGCCGGATCGGCATCACCGCCCTGGAAGCGCGGGCCCCCGACGACGGGTCCTGCGCCGCGGTCAATTTCGGCACCGCCGAGGCCGCGACGACCGAGGTCGCCCTGTCCGACGCCATGGCGGTGGCCACGGCGGCGAGCGCCGAGCTCTGCAGCCTGCGCTATCGGGTGAAGAACCGGGGCGACCGTGCCGAGGTCTGGATCGTCGGCGCAAGGGCGGCCAAGGACGCACCGTCGCTCAAGCCCAAGGTCTTCGCCCAGGGGCGGATTTTAAACCCTGACGAGAGTGTTCTTTTAGAAATTCGCGTTCCGCGCAGCCTGCAGGAGAGCCTGCTGCACCGCCTGGCGGTGATCGTGGTGCCCGACGGGGACGGGACCCGGAGGCGGCGCCTGAAGGACTTCATCGCCGCCCTGGACAGGCCGGTAGACGAGGCGACCTGGGACCGCGGCCTGTCCGGCCTGCAAACCGCCGGCCTGCCGGTCACGCGGATGACCCACGAACTCCAGCCCTAGAGCAGATCGGGGTTTGACGGAATCGCCAGAGGCGAACCGAAAAACCCGGTGAATCTGCTCTAACCAATTGATATCGAGCGGATTCACATGTTTTGCCGGAACCGCGAAGCGTTTCCGGCAAAACATGATCCGCTCTAGAAAAAATTGTTCGGCCGCTAAACGGCCGGGCGCGAAAAAATCGCTCACTCCCTCTCATAGCCCTGGCAGGGCCTCAACAAGGGAAACGAGCGATGATCATTTCCTGTTCGAAAGCAATCTCCGGCAAGAAGCGGACTGCCACTATCGCGCTGATTTTTGCCGCTCTGGCGATCACCGGTTGCGCCACCGAAGAAGAGCTGCCCGATTTCGGCAGTATCGATTTCCGCGAAACCCGCTACCAGGACGTCGCGACCCTGAACGGCTTCCGCGACTGCCGGGACCAGGCGGTCGCCCTCGACGGCCTGGCGCGAGCGAGCAGCGATGTCGGGCGCTACCTCTCGAGCGCCGAGCTGCTCGAGCGCTGCGAACGCGATCTCGGCCCGGACGCCGAAATGGTGCCCGACGACGAGCGCATGCGCGCCCAAGGGCTCAGCATCCAGAACTACATCAAGGGCGGGGACACCGACTCGGCGCGGCGCCAGCTCGCCAGCTTCAAGCAGAACTTCCCGGACAAGGACCTCTACTACGCGGACGGCGCTTCCTTCCGCACCACCATGGAGGTTCTGCTGGGTCAGCACGAGTCCCGCGACTTCGGCCCCTATTCCATGCTGAACGTGAGCACCGTCCTGAAGGACGAGATGCGCCGGATCGAATACTGGAAGCACAACTGACCCGATGGCGAGGAGATAAGGACGGCCATGATGACCAAGACGCTCAGAGAGCGCGAGAACCGCAGCGACAGGGTCGGCCTTCCTGTTGCCGCGGGCCTTCTCGCCTTAACCCTTCTCGCCGCCCCCGCGCCGGCCTCGGCGGGGACGGATCCACTGCAAAGCGGCTGGAACCCGGTGGCCAGCGAGAAGCTGATCAAGCTGCCCGGGAACTATCTCAAGAAGGCGATCGAGAACGACTTCTCCAATTCGGGCCTCGCCGCGGCATTGCAGGACACCGAGATCGCGATGAACCTCAAGGCGCAGACCTTGACCGACCTGCAAGGTGCGATCGACAAGGCCAGCGGCGACGTGAGGGTCGACCTCCGTCACCAGTTCCTGGCCGAGAAGCGCGCGTACCTCGAGCTGGTCGCACAGCATCAAGAGTTCCGGCGTGACCAGCTGGAGACCAAGATGCGTCTCTACGACCGGCTGCTCGGCAAGCTGAGGCGGGAGAAAGGCACCATGTCGCCCGAGCGGCGGGCCCTGGTCGACAAGCAGGAGGAGGCGCGGCGGCGCTTCGAGACCTCGGTCGCCAAGGTCGACATGAAGCTGTTCAGCACGCCGATGATCGGCCAGAGCAAGTATGCCGCCGAGTACTCGAAGAACGTCATGGCGATTGAACGCCTGGTCCAGGCGATCCAGTCGCATCCGATGAGCGACCAGAACAAGATCGATGGGCGCGCCGTGACCAAGCAGGAATTCCTGCGTCAGATGGTCGCGGAAACCCAGGCCGATCTCGCCCTGGTTGATCAGGAGGAGACCATTCTCGGCTACATGGCCAAGCTGATCGCGCTCGACGCCATGGCGCTCACCGAGGCCGTCGCCACGGGAGACGATAGCTTCCTGGAGCCGGAAGAGCCCAGCGGCCTCGCCGCAGCGATCAACTACTTCATTCCCGAGTAAGCATTCGATACCGCAAGAAGGAGAGCCAGTCATGCAACCCCGCACCGCTCTGCTTGCCGCAATGTTCGCCGCGAGCACTCTGCTCCCGGCCGCGGCCCGCGCCGACACCGTCGAGAACCTGGAACGGGAACGGGCCATTGCGATCGAGACCCTGCTGTCGCCCGACATGGGCCCGGGGGAACGCCAGATCAGCATGCAGCTTGCCCGCACGCGCCTGGTCGATCTCGAGCGCATGGTGCTCCGCGACGACAGCCTGCGCGGCCGCAACACCCCGACCATCCGCGCAGCTTTCGATAACTACGACCTGTCGTTCCTGGTGCACGCCTCGATCGAGAAGAACCGCACCGTGATTGACCATTGGCTCGAGCAGATCGGGATTACCACGAACTCGCTGATGAGCGCCGAGGTCGGGAGGCGCTGACATGCGGCAGCCCGCGGCGCTCTTCGTGGCGGCCTCCCAGGCCGTCAGCTACATGCTCGGCGGCTTGGTGATCGCCCTCGCTCTCGGCGTCATGACCACCTCGGTCAGCGCCGCCGAGATCACGGCCTGGGCTTGGGATGTGCTCGGCTTCGCCTTCGCGGCGCTGCTCGGCGGCCTGGTCTTCATCTCCTTGCTCTGCTGGGTCAAGATCAAGCATCTCCAGGCCAACCGTGACGACTATGAGCCCTGGCTGGTCGCCGGCATCCAGGCCTCGAACGGCGTCGCCACGCTGGCGCTTACCTATACGCTGCTGGGCATCAGCCTCGGAATCGGCGGCCTGGCCGGACAGCAGCTCACGCCCGAGACCATCCAGGGCGTGATCAAGAGCCTGACCGAAAACTTCAGCATGGCCTTCATGACCACGGTTGTCGGGCTGCCGACCTCGGCGCTGCTGCGCAGCCTGCTTCTCGTGACCGAGGCCAAAATCAGTGCCGCGAACCGCGCAGCAGGGGCGGCACAGCAGAAGACATGGAGTCCGACATGAAATTCCTGATCTTCAACTTCGCGGTCGTCGGCGCGCTGTTCTATCTCTTCACCGCCGAGAACGGATGGCTGAATCCCGCCGACGACCAGAGGCAAGAGGAATACCAGGAGCTGCGGCAGGAGCTGAAATCCCTGGCGCGCAAGGTATCGGAGGGCCTGGAGCGGGTCGCGGCCGAGCCTGAGCCCCAGCCCGCCGCGGCGCCGGCGCCGGTCCCGGAGGCCAAGGCGGTCAAGAAGCCCGTGCGGAAGCCGGCCGAGGTCGTGAAGGCGGCCCGGGCACCGGCGGAGCCCAAGCGGCAGGAAGCCCAGCCGGTGGCCGCGGCGGCTTCGCAAACGGCCAAGCCGGCGGGCGCCGGCGAGACGCGGACGAAGCCCGCGGAGTCCACGGCCGCCGCGTCCAACAACCTGCCCGCCGTCGCCGACCCGGCCGTCGCCGCGCGCCGCGCCGAAGTCTTGGAGGGTGTCGGCTTCGAGGACGTGCCGGCCGAGTCCCTGGCAGCCGCTGATCCGACAGCGCAGGCCGGACCGCCGATGAGCCCGGACGAGCGGCTCCGCAGCCTCTATTCCCTCGCGGAGGAGATGGAGCTGCTCTACGTGCGGAAGCTCGCCCGCTAAGGC